>JAJFVH010000058.1 GCA_021371875.1 Bacteroidales bacterium | reverse complement strand
GGATTTAATATCGGTAGAATTATTCGCCCACCTTCGTTTATTGCACCCCATACGGGGTGCTATACGTGTGTGGAAATGTCTTTCTACCGGTATTACATGCCTACGGCATAACTGTTCAGGTCGCTTTGCGGATAGTCATTTAAAATAATATGGGCTACGCCGATTCTCGAAAAATTCATGCGTAGCATAATATCATTTTTTTCTGAACAACCACAACCCTGTAAAAGTCAAAAATCCGTTTATCATCAACAATTCGTAACCGAACGAATATCCCCAGCATGTTTTGCTGACATAATCGAGCGTGGCGCAAACGAGTGGTGATGCAACCGCAACATACGGAACGGCTTTGTCGTTGGTTTTCAGTTTTGTAAACAGCCCGAAAGTGTACATTCCCAACAACGGACCATAAGTGTAAGAGGCTATAATATAAATGGCATCAATTACACTTTTATTATTCACGGCTTTAAAAACCATGATAATCAAGGCAAAGATAATGGAAATACACACATGAATCACCATACGGGTACGTTTGGCTTTTTGCCTGTCCTGATGTTGAACGTCGAGAATATCCACCGAAAATGAAGTGGTTAAGGCTGCCAATGCCGAATCGGCGCTCGAGAAAGCAGCAGCAATAATGCCGACAACAAACAAAACTAAAACCGAATCACCTAAATAAGTAGTAGCAAACATGGGCAAAATCTCGTCGGCAAGCGCTGGCAGCGCAATATTATTTTGAGTAGCCAACATCAACAACATCGCACCCAGCACAAGAAACAATAGATTTACTGGGACAAACGAAATACCGTACCAATACATATTTTTTTGAGCATCTTTCAGATTTCGGCAGGTAAGGTTTTTCTGCATCATATCCTGATCGAGCCCGGTCATGACAATGGCAATAAAAATTCCGCTGAAAAACTGCTTAAAAAAATTCTGCCTTGTATGCCAGTCATCGAACACAAAAATGCGGGTTTTATCACTTTTTGCAAGATTTGTGACCATTTCGCCAAAACTGAAATCAAGTTTTTGTGAAACCTGTATCACGAGTAAAATCAAGGCGGTTATCATGATAACCGTTTGCAAGGTATCGGTCCAGACTATGGTTTTTATTCCGCCACGGAAAGTGTAAAGCCATATCAATAAGATAGTTCCGCAAACAGTTACAGCAAAGGGAATGTTCCAGGCATCGAAAACGATGGTTTGCAAAATAAGCGCTACTACATATAACCGGGCAGCCGCACCAATGGTTTTCGAAAGCAGAAAAAACGAAGCCCCTGTTTTGTAAGCTCTTTTCCCGAAACGCTGACCGAGATAAGCATAAATAGACGTCAGATTCAATTTATAATAAAGCGGCAAAAGCACATTGGCAATAACCAGATAACCGAAAAAAAAACCAAAAACGGTTTGCATATAGGTAAAGTCGAGGTCTCGTACCATACCGGGCACCGACACAAAACTCACACCCGAAATGGAAGATCCCACCATGCCAATGGCAACTATCCACCAGGGCGATTTTTTATTTCCAAGAAAGAAAGCATCATTGTCGGTACTTTTCCGGCCTGTAATGAATGAAATAATCAACAAAAGCGAGAAATATACGACAATAATCAAAAGAATAACTGACCCTGACATTATAAGTTAATTTTTAAATTTGCAAACTCTGCAAAAATAATAAAAAAAAGTCTCATGCCATACCAATTTCAGAAACCGATAAAATTCAGATATTTTTTGTAAATTTGCATCCGGTAAATTTATCACAATCACATTAACTTTTTTCATACGAATAGTGAGTCATCAACAATTTTCATCCGGTTTGCTCGAAAACGCCGTACATGAATTTTCAAAATTACCGGGAATTGGCCGGAAAACAGCGTTGCGCCTGGCGCTTCATTTACTCAAACAACCTGACAATGAAGTGGAAACATTTGGAAATGCCCTCATTAATCTACGTAAACATATAGTTTACTGCCGCGTTTGCCATAACATTTCGGACACTGAAATCTGCAATATTTGCAGCAATCCTTCGCGCGACAACGAAACCGTTTGTGTGGTTGAAAATATAAATGACGTGATGTCGATTGAGAACACGCAGCAGTTCAGAGGATTGTACCACGTGTTGGGTGGAATTATTTCGCCAATGGACGGTGTCGGTCCGTCCGATATAGAAATTGAAAGCTTATTAAAACGCGTTCAGAACAACGGCATAAAAGAAGTGATACTCGCACTCAGCACGACCATGGAAGGCGACACAACCAATTTTTATATTTTCAGAAAATTAGCTCCGTTCAATATCAAAATCACAACCATAGCCCGTGGAGTCGCCATTGGCGATGAGTTGGAATACGCCGACGAAGTGACACTCGGACGCTCTATTCTGAATCGGGTGGAGTTTACAAATTCGTTTAAATAAGAGTTGCCGAGGATAATCCAGTTGATTAATGTTTTAAAACTTTTCTAACGCTTCATCTTGCCTACGGGGAAACAAACTCTATAAACTTTCAAACACAAATACCAAATTTGTATGAAAAAAACACTCAGAAATATCACTCTTGCTTATTATGCTGTGTATGTAGCTGCTATTTTATCAGCCATTTCAGGCTATTATTTTTTAAGATCGGGCTTCAGTATCGATCCGCAAAGTCAGACGGGCATTACAATTTCGTCGATATTAATTCTCCTGATTATCGGTTCGATACCGGTTACGTTGGGCTTGTTTCATCGTTTTACAAAAAAATGGGCTTTGCTCGAAAATCGTGATCTGAGAATCAAGAAATACCAGACAGCTTCTTTCATCCGGCTGTCCGTAATAGGTGCCGGATTGGTTTTGGGTGTGATATTTTTTTACATAATGAATTCGCAATCTATGCTTTTTTGCGCCGGTATAGCTGCCATTGCCCTTTTCTTTTGCAAGCCTTCCGAAGTAAAAATGGTTTCGGAGTTAAACTTAGATGAATTGGCAGATTAACTACCCTAATTTACACAAAATTTATTTTTATTAAATCCTGACTTATTTATATTATGATTATTGCTGTGGATTTTGACGGTACAATCGTTACGCACGAATATCCGAAAATAGGACGTGAGATTCCTTTCGCCATCGATACACTTAAACGTTTGCAAAAAGATTTTCAGGCCATTCTTCTTTTATGGACAGTGCGTGAAGGTAAAGAATTGAACGAAGCGGTGGAGTATTGCCGTGAACGCGGCCTCGAGTTTTATGCTGTAAACGCTAATTACCCCGAAGAACGAGAGAGAGAACAACAACCACGAAAACTGAAAGTAGATTTGTTTATCGACGACCGCAACCTCGGAGGATTACCCGATTGGGGAATAATTTACCAAATGATAGCTTCGGGAAATTACCTTCAGCCGATTCCATCTGGTAGAGAAAGCAAATATCCGCCCAAGAAAAAAGGATTTTTACAGTCTTTGTTTGGAGGATGACATGTTTCGCGCCTGCCTGACGGCAGTCAGGTTTTGGGTTTGAGAGTTTTGAAAGGTTATTTGTGCTTGTTAAATAAAACAGAATAGTGAAACTACAAAACAATCCGTCTAAACAAACCTAATCAACTGATTAACCAACTATCAATCGTAAATTTAAAAAGTGTTACTCGAAAACGAAAAAATGCGACTACGCGCCGTCGAACCTCAGGATTTGGACAGGTTGTATATCTGGGAAAATAATCCCGCGCTTTGGATTGTGGGAAACACCCGTCAACCCTATTCGAAGTATGCACTGAAACAATACATACTTCAGTCCGATAAAGACATTTACGAAAGCAGGCAGCTCCGCTTGATGATTGAAAATAAAACTTCCGGCGAAACAGTCGGAACAGTGGATTTATTCGATTTCGATATTCATCACAGCCGCATTGCCTTAGGTTTGTTTGTCGATGAAGCTTTTCAGGGCAAAGGTTTTGCTAAATCCGCACTACAACTGGTGGAAGAGTACGTTTTTATTTTCCTCAGAATAAACCAGCTTTACTGTCATATTGCCGAAAAAAATACTGCCAGCCGCCGGATGTTCGAAAAAGAAGGCTACGAAACAAACGGCATACTTAAAAATTGGATTAAAACTCCCGACGGATTTGATAATATTATCGTTTTTCAACGATTTAGTTATCTGCCCCATTAATAGGACGGCAATTAAATCTAATAATACCACATTATTCGCTTTCTGTTACTTATGTTATATCATAATACTTCATACTTCGTACACACCTCCCGCCACCGAGCCTTCTTCTGCCACAAATTTCACGGTCAACATTCCGTTGCTTTGGAATGAAAAGTTTTTTTTGCCGAGCACTCTTCTATGTGTTTAAACACAATGTTTTTAGTACATGACAAAAAATGTATTATGCAGGAAATTAAATAATTGCTATAATAATTTGTAAGAATAGGAACGCGGATCGAAGATGCCGACTTGACGGTATAAGTCGGATTAAACTGATTAGCGCGGTTGAAATATTCCGGATTCAATAACAGATTTAAACTTCACAAGCGAAGTCAGCTGATTTTCAACCGTGACCGATCATCCGTCATTTACCTAGTAAATATAATCAGGATTTAATCCGTTTCATTGATAACTATAAATCAGCTAACATCCGTGTTATCCGCTTTATACCATCAAGTCGGCATCTTCGATCCGCGTTCCTATTATTTTTTTGTCATGTACTTAGCACAATGTTATGAAAATTGCCGACATAAAGAAAAAAGAGCCTTTTCATTGATAAATCTTTAACAGAACAAAGGCTGTCCGGAAAAGAAACCTGACAGCCTTGTTATTGAAAGATAAATTGTAATTAGCTACAACCTGATTACAAATAAATTAAACGATTTCGGCGCGAGTTCCACTTCAAAAGTATTGCCCGAAACTGTAATTTCGTTTGTTACAGGAAGTACCGCATTGGGATTTTCCAAGGTATTTTCAATATCTAAATTATCCGATTTCAGTACGATGTGAGTCCCTGTACGTACTGCCTTTTTCAGTCCATTGAAAGTATAGTTTGCTTTTTTTGTTTCATTGGCAGTATTAGCAATTTTAAGATAAATTTCGTTCTTGTTTTTATCGATAGCCGACGAAGCATAAATACCGTTCTGCCCTGTCAAAGGCAATTTGTTTTCGAGCGTTTTCAACACGTTTGTTCCCACATGCATGCCGTAAAGTTGTTGCACATAATAATTCACCGAACGTACACTGTGCAGGTTATCGAACCAAATCAGGTCGGGACGCCATTGCCATCCTTCTACATGTGCAAAAAGGGGCGCGTACGTGCACATTTGAACGACATCGGCATTGCGCTCGAAACCGGTCATGAAAGCAGCTTCGCAAAGCGCCGATTCGAAATTATTTTTGCGGTTTTTAGGATGACAAGCATATTCGCCGGCAAATACTTTCGGTCCTTTGCGGTCGTAATTATCGTAGCGTCCGGCTCCGGTGAGAAACCAACTTTCAGGACGATAAAAATGTTCATCAACCAAATCAACTTTCAGACGTTTCATTTCGGGCCACAAGTAATTAAATTTATCGCCTTCCGAGTCGGGGCCTGAACTTCCGATAATTTTAATTTCGGGATATTTGGCACGAATGGCTTTGATAAAAGGTTCGAGACGTTCAGGATATTCCGGCCCCCATTGTTCATTTCCAACGCCTATAAATTTGAGATGGAAAGGTTGGGGATGTCCCATATCAGAGCGAACCTTTCCCCATTTTGTAGAAGTATCGCCGTTGGCAAATTCAATAAGGTCGAGTGCATCCTGAATATATCCGTGCAATTCGCCTACCGCCACATGTGCTTCACAACAACCATTCTGAAACTGACAGGCAAGCCCCACACTTACAATGGGAAGCGGTTCTGCACCTATGTCTTCCGAAAGCTGGAAAAATTCGTAAAAGCCCAACCCGTAGGATTGAAAATAATCGGGATAAAAACGATGCGGAAAAGTGTAATGCCAACGGTTTTCATTGAGTTTACGATTTTCAACAGCGCCAACCGAATTTTTCCATTGGTAACGCGACTCAAGATCGGTTCCTTCGACAATACAACCGCCCGGGAAGCGGAAAATACCCGGATGTAAATCGTATAAAGCCTGTGCCAAATCCTTGCGCAGTCCGTTCTCACGCCCTTTCCACGTATCAACCGGAAAAAGTGAAACATGTTCCAACTCAACCGAGCCTTTCGAAGTTAAAAAGATACGCAGTTTGGCTTTGGCTTCGGTTTTGGTAGCCCTGAATATTATCTTATATTTTTTCCATTCCTTTGAATCGAAAATCAGTTGTTCGGAAGTAAAAGGATTGTTGTTCGCATCAACCAGTTCAATGCGAATACTTCCGGTCGGACTCTCTTGTGGCAGGCGTGCCCATACCGAAAAACGATAATCAGCATCTTTTGTAACGCCTACTCCGAAAAATCCTTCGTTTTCAATTCCGGTTTGTTTATGATCGTGACCCGGATAGGAAAGGCGAACATAATTTGGATTGTTGGCAAAAGGACCATCATTTTTCAGTTCTACTTTTCCGAAAATGTTCCAACCCATAAAACTCTGAGGAAAATCGAAGGATCGGTTTTTTATCAATTCGGCATACAAACCGCCATCGGCTCCATAGTTAATATCTTCGAAAAAAATACCATACATGGTGCTTTGGATCGGCGAACCCGGTTTTTTTACATCAACAGTAAGGTTGTGTGTTTGTGAAACAATTAGTTGTGTTCCCAATGCCATTGTGAAAAGCAACGCAGCTAAAAATTTAGATTTGTTCATGGAAATATTGATTTTAATTTATGATTTTTACTAAGAGCTTATACCCGCAAGCTTAACATTCAGTTACGGATTTATGGTAAAATATTTTACCTGCAAAGAAACATACTTAGCGCATTGAAAAGGTGGACGAAAATTTCTTTTTAGAGGAAAAATTACAATGCAGATGTTATTTTTCCATTTCCATAAATGCACTTGGCTGTATTCCGAAATGTTTTGTAAAACAACGTGTAAAATATTTAGGGTCGTTAAAACCTACTTCATAAGCTATTTCAGAAATATTGAGTGTATGGGACGCACGGTTTTTTATTATCAGCTCGCGTGCTATATTGAGCCGGTATATTCGTATAAAGCGGCTGGCCGACTGTCCGGCGAGATTGGTCAGTTTTTTATGAAGCAAACTGCGACTGATTCCCATTGCATCGATAAACTCGGTAACATCAAATTCGGGGCTTGTATAATTTTCTTTCGTGATTTTCAACACCTTGTCCATGAATTTTTTATCGAGTGATTCATCATCAAAATTAAGCACCTTAGTGTCCATATTTTCGGCAAAGCTCATTTGCAGACGTTTACGCTTTTCGCCCATATTGCCAATGATGGCTTTCAGCAAATCTTCATCAAACGGCTTAACCAGAAACGCATCCGCTCCCTGATGAAAACTTTCAATTTGCGTATCGGTGGAGGACTTGGCTGTTAAAAGAATAATTGGAATATGTGATGTGGCAAAATTCGATTTCACTCGTTTACAAAATTCCAGGCCATCCATTTCGGGCATCATGATGTCACTAATAATCAGATCAGGTTGATAACGGTTTGTAACTTCAATCCCGACTAATCCATTGGAAGCTTCGAGCACATTGTAGCTTGAGCTCAGGATAGAACGAATGTATTGCCGCATATCGGAATTGTCTTCGACAATGAGCAAAACAGGATTCCCTTTTGAAATTTGATTGTTTATGGTATCCGGTTCGTTGAGGTGGTTTGCCACGATCATTTCCATAGGTTTTCCATCCAACGAAACCAAAGTCGACAACCTGCGTTCAATCGGAATGATAAAACGGAAACAGGAGCCACCTGTATGCTGATTGAGTACTTCAATTTTTCCGTTATGCAGCTCAATGATTTGTTTGCACAGATACAACCCAATGCCTGTTCCACTTTGTCCTGTACCTGAGTAGGCAATATTTTGCTTTGATTGGTAAAAACGTTCGAAAATTCTTTCCTTTTCTTCTTCCGGAACTCCTTTTCCTGTGTCTTTAACTGCTACATATAGTTTCTCCTTCTGGTCAGATTTATCGATATAAGTGCTGGCAATAACGTTTATTTGTCCATGCTCAGGAGTAAACTTGATGGCATTCGACAACAAGTTTCCCAACACTTTTTGCATGTTGTCGCGATCGAACATAAATTCGGGTGGATTGATGCGATATTGTTTTTTGAAAATAATTCCACGATCTTTCCCCATATCTTCGAACGGCATGATAATATCATCCAAAAATCCAACAAAATTTTGTTGGGTTTTGATCAACTCCATTTTGCCGGATTCAATTTTGCGGAAATCCATCAATTGGTTGATGAGTGACAATAAAAGTTTTGAATTCCGGCGCACTATGTGAAGTTGCTCAAGCACTTTAGGATTTGTGCTCAACTTCAACGAGCGTTCGACCGGACCTAAAATAAGCGTAATCGGCGTTCGGAATTCGTGTGTAATATTGGTAAAAAACCCAATTTTATCGATAGTTGCTTCTTCTAATTTCAGGGTCAACTTTTCCAACTCTTCTTTTTGATGGGTAATTTTATGATTTTGCTTGATTAACATTTCGTTTTGACGCGAGACTTCATCCTGGTGGTCAATCAGCACTTTTACATTAGATTGTAATTGTAAAGCTTGTTCTTCAAGTTTTTTCTTTTGAAGTTCAATTTCAAGAGTTCGCTCCTCCACCAGTTGCCTTAAATGTATTTCCTGTTTTTTCAGCGAGCTTATCCGATACATATAGTAACTGTAAACGATGTAAACGATGAGCGCCGCAAACAACATAATAAACCACCATGTTTTGTAAAATGGAGGAATCACTTTGATTTCGATGGTGGTAATTTGATCCGACCAGGAACCATCGGCATTTGTACATTTTATTTCAAGCTCATAATTACCGCTTTTAATGTTGGTAAAGTTAGCAAATCGTCGATTGGATGTAACTTCCTTCCAGTCGTTGTCAAAACCTTTGAGCCGGTAAGCGTATTTAATTTTATCCGGCAAATAATAAGACAATGCCGAAAATTCGACACTGAAAGCCTTTTCGACTTCTTTAAGCCGGATTTTTACTAAATTGTTGTTTTCAAATTCCAGATAACGGTCAACATTTATTTCATTGTTTGGATATATGTCGTTGTTAAGCACTTTAATGCGTGTTATCGAAACTTGATTCTTGTTCAACACAGACCTGGTTTTTAAAGGATCGAGACTCGTAAATCCTGCTACACTCCCGAAGTATAGTTTTCCATCACTCCCTTTAAAAAAAGCATCCCAATAAAACTGGTTCGACATCAATCCATCGGCAGAAGTGTAACTGCGAAAACTTTCTTGATTAGGATCGTACACGCACAATCCTTTATCGGTGCTAAGCCATATTTTTCCGGCATCGTCTTCAAGAATTCCATAAACAACATTATCAAGCAATCCGATACTTTCATCGAAGTTTTTGAAGCTTAGTTTACTTCCTTCTTCGTTCATCCGATAAATGCCGTTCCCATTGCTTCCAAACCACAATTTTCCCTCTTTGGTTTCGAGTATGCAGTTTATTTTCTCTATTACCCCTGATGAAGGGTTTGTCAACTCGTAATGAAAATGTTTGTAGCTTATTTTGTTTTGCTTTAAATTCGTTTTATCCAAATAAATGCAATAAAGCCCATTACCTGTTCCTAACCAGAGTCGTTGCTTTTTATCAATGTACATCCCTGTTATAAAACGAATGTGTTCATTTGCCGGCAAATAGTCTAAAATATGCAAGATGCGTTCGGTTTCCAAATCCAAAAAATCGAGTCCGTTTCGTGTGCCAACCCATAAGCCGCGGTTTTTCACATCCGAAACCATGGCTGCAACAAAATCGTTTAAAATAGTGTTCCTGTCCAATTCCGAATGGTAAAAGCGTTGAAAAACAGGCTTATATTTGTCTTTTGCCCGCATTCGGTTAATGCCTCTTCCCCATGTGCCGAACCAATAGTCTCCATTGAAATCACGACAAATAGTGCTTACAGAATTATGACTGAGTGTGTTATCGTTATCCAATTGAGAATAAAAATGTTGAAATGCTGTAGTTCCTTTCTTGCGCAAATTGAGTCCGCCTTCCACCGTTCCCACCCACAAATCTCCGCTTTCATCTTCATAAATTGAATTTACAGGATTTTTTGATAAACTTGCCGTATTTTCGGGTGAGTGAACAAAATTATTGAATAAATTAAAGTCGGGAGTCAAGAGGTTGATGCCGCCTTTTTCAGTTCCAACCCAGATGGTGTTTTCATCTACAAAAATGCAACTAATAAAATTATTGTTTAATTTTAAACCACTTGGATTGCTTTCCGAAGTAATATGTTCAAAAGTATCGGTTCGGTAGTCGTAAATATTTAAACCGATAAGCGTACCGATAAGCAATTTACTTCCATCATGATTCTTGCATATATCGGTAATGTAATTTGAAGTAAGCGATTGGTTGTTGGCAGGATTTGTTTGGTACAAAATCAGAGTTTCGGAAGTGGGTTCGTATTTATACAGTCCGTTAGCAGTGCCTATCCATATAAAATTATTATCGGAATACATCACGTTTACCAGTCCCACCGGTTGGTTTAATCGTTCATCGGCGCTTACTTTGTTGTATTTGCCGTCACTTTGTTTTATCAGGCGGAACACTTCGTTTTCGGTAGCCGCGAAAATGCTTCCGTTAAATTGTACTACAGCTTTTGCAGGCGATGAATTATTAAAAATTTCTCTGGTTTCAATTTGATTATTAGCATCAAAATGTAGCTTTGCCAATCCGTTCTCGTAGCCAATCCAAATATCGCCCTGATCGTCTCTTTTGATAAAGTTAATGGATTTGCCGGTAAATTTCAATGCTGAATTGGTCTTCAAATCGGCATTGATAATTTTGCCACTCACATAATTGCGTACAAATAATCCGTTTTCGGTGCCTATCCATAAGTCGCCCGATTCATCTTCTTCGACACAAAATACATTGTCGCTCTTCAACGGATTTTCAGCGCTACGACTATTGAATTGGATAAATTCATAAGCGTCGTATCTGTTGAGCCCTTTGCCGGTCGAAATCCAGATAAATCCATGTGAATCACGATAGATATGTTCTACTAAATTTCTCGATAACCCGTCATCAGCAGTCAGATAACTGATTTTATAGGGTAACGACCATGCAGGAATGAAACTGAATAGTGCACAAATAGTTAAAAGAAAATAACTTCGTTTCATGGAATATAGATTAAAGTCAGGTACGAAATTAATCAAAATAAGTTACTTCAATAGAGGATATTTGTATTTACTATGTGGATTTTTTCATATTTGGAGTAAGGTAAAATTACAATTATCAGAACATCAGTTGTTTGAAAACATGAATTTCAATATACAAATTGTAATAATATCGATTTTCAGGCAAAATTCTCCTGATATGAAACGAGCATGATTAGCGATAATCACCAAAGAAGATGAAAATCCGACATGCATAATCGAAAAACCAGTCTCCGGTTTTTCATCAACGCGTAGCCCTAAAATATCAGATTACTGATAATATCTTTGCCGGAATTACTTTAAGAGGCCATTCAATGCATGCGGATTTTATAGAATGGACGGTTGGTTATAAGTTTGAAAACCAATAAACTTAAGGATAATCATCCGAACTGTATTGTTATCCTTTACCAACTCTTTAAAATTTACTACCTTTGTATCCTGTTTTTTTGAAGTAATAAAATGATTGACAATAATATATTTCACAATAAAAAAGTAACTTTTCACACACTGGGCTGTAAATTGAATTTTGCCGAAACGTCAGCCATCGGCAAAAAAATGTCGGACGAAGGTTTCGTTAAAGTACGAGTCGGCGAACAAGCCGATGTGTGTGTAATCAATACTTGTTCGGTTACCGACACTGCCGACCGTAAATGCCGGCAAGCTATCAGCCGGTTAAACCGTCAACATCCGAATGCGATCATGGTAGTAACAGGTTGTTACGCCCAATTGAAACCGGAAGAAATTTCAAAAATTGAAGGGGTTGATCTGGTATTGGGATCGAATGAAAAGTTCAGCATTCTCGAATATATGCGTGGACTCGACACCGAAAAACCGGCAGAAATTCACACAACCAAAATGAATCAGATACACGAATTCAAACCTTCGTGCTCGCGCGACGACCGTACCCGTTATTTTCTGAAAGTGCAGGACGGTTGCGATTATTATTGCACTTATTGCACCATTCCTTTTGCACGCGGACGCAGCCGGAGCGCATCGGTGGCCGAAACAGTGGAAATGGCGTTGGAAGCCATCAACGCAGGCGCAAAGGAAATTGTGCTGACAGGTGTGAACATTGGCGATTTCGGAGTACACACCGACGAAAATTTTTCCGATCTGGTAAAAGCGCTCGACCGTATCGACAGAGATGTGCGTTTCCGCATCTCTTCGATCGAACCGAATTTGCTGACCGACGAAATCATAGAATATGTGGTACACAGCAAACATATTATGCCGCATTTTCATATTCCCTTGCAATCGGGAACCAATGAGGTATTGAAATTGATGAAACGCAAATACGACCGTGAACTTTTTGCCCATAAAGTAGAAAAAATTAAAACTTTGATGCCTCATGCGTTTATTGGCGTGGATGTGATTGTGGGTGTACGCGGCGAAACGGACGAATTATTTGAAGAATCGTGCCGGTTTATCAATTCACTCGATATTTCTCAATTACATGTGTTCACCTACTCCGAAAGAGCAGGCACCAAAATGCTTGACATCGAACAAAATACGCCGGTGGCAGAACGTAAAAAACGAAGTGATATCCTACATTTGCTTTCGGATAAAAAAACAAAAACTTTCTACGAAAGTCAGAAAGGAAAAACCTCTCCGGTACTTTGGGAAAGCCGTCACAACGGCGAAAACATGCTTGGGTTTACCAACAATTATGTTCGCGTGGAACGGCCGTTTGACAAAAACCGTGTAAATACAGTAGAAGAAGTAAAATTGGGAGAATGGAATGAGGAACGGTCGGCGTTAATGATTACCGAATAATTGACTTTCCGTATTGAAATCGTAAATTGTAAATAAAATTGTAAATATACTAAGGTGCTAGCAAAACGAATAATTCCCTGCCTCGACATTAAAGATGGCAAAACGGTAAAAGGTATAAACTTCCTGAACATAACCGATGTGGGCGATCCGGTTGAGTTGGGAGCGCTTTATGCGCAAATGGGCGCCGATGAGTTGGTATTTCTCGACATCACAGCTACCAACGAAAAGCGAAAAACGCTTTCGGAGTTGGTTACGCGTATAGCGAAACACATCAATATCCCATTTACAGTGGGCGGAGGTATTTCGAGCGTGGAAGATGTGTCGGTTTTGCTGTCCTGTGGCGCCGATAAAATTTCGGTAAATACGGCAGCTGTCCGCAATCCGCAACTGATCAGCGACCTGGCTCAACAATTCGGTAGCCAGTGCGTGGTGTTAGCCATCGATACCCAATGTATTGAGGGTGAATGGTACGTTTTCCTGAACGGGGGACGAGTTCCTACGGATATCAAAACCGTCGACTGGGCAAAACAGGCTGTTGCACTCGGCGCCGGCGAAATTCTGCTCACATCCATGAACAACGATGGAACCAAAGATGGTTTCGCACTCGATATCACCCGTGCCGTTTCCGAAGCGGTAAATGTACCCGTCGTGGCCAGCGGAGGAGCCGGCACTATGGAACATTTCGTTGACGTTTTTGCCGAAGGAAAAGCCGATGCAGCACTTGCAGCCAGTATTTTTCATTATAAAGAAATCGGAATTTCCGAACTGAAAAGTTTTCTGAAAGCAAAAGGAGTGGAAGTAAGAATATAATTGTTGGTAATGGAAAGAAAACTTCGGCGACAATACGAAAGAGCCGGATGATTTGTGTAACTTTGCATAAATTGAAATTTGAATGAAAACACATCATAAGATAATAAACGGAGACAGCAGACAGATGACAGAACTGCCTGATAACTCTGTACATTTGATTATTACTTCACCTCCATACTGGCAACTCAAGGATTATGGCACAGAAAGTCAAATAGGTTTCCATGATAGTTACGAGAATTACATCAACAACCTAAATATAGTCTGGAAAGAATGCTTTCGTACGCTTCATAATGGATGCAGATTGTGTGTGAATATTGGCGATCAATTTGCCAGAGCCGTATATTATGGACGCTATAAAGTGATTCCTATACGGGAAGAGATTATCAAGTTTTGCGAAACTGTCGGGTTTGATTATATGGGGGCTATTATTTGGCAAAAAGTAACGACCTCGAATACTACCGGTGGAGGCGTTCAAATGGGTTCCTATCCATACCCGAGAAACGGCATTTTGAAACTTGATTATGAATTTATTTTAGTGTTCAAAAAACTTGGCGATGCCCCCAAACATACCAAGGAACAAAAAGAGCTGTCGATAATGAACGCAGAGGAATGGAATACATTTTTCGCCGGTCATTGGAACTTCGCAGGGGCAAGACAAAACGGACATATTGCTATGTTTCCCGAAGAGTTACCAAGAAGATTAATTAAAATGTTCTCTTTCGTTGGTGAAAGAATACTCGATCCATTTGCAGGTAGTGGAACAACTTCGCTTGCAGCAAAAAATCTTGACCGTAATTCGGTC
>JAJFVH010000022.1 GCA_021371875.1 Bacteroidales bacterium | reverse complement strand
ATGTAATACCGGTAGAAAGACATTTCCACACACGTATAGCACCCCGTATGGGGTGCAATAAACGAAGGTGGGCGAATAATTCTACCGATATTAAATCCTTAACGGGATTACAGGTCGGAATACGGATAATCATATTATTTTAAAACTAAAAATTAAAGCAAAATGGAAATAAAATCAGCAGAATTTGTAATAAGCAATACCGATTTCAGGAAATGTCCCGAAAGCCGTTTACCCGAATATGCATTTATCGGCCGGTCAAATGTTGGGAAATCATCTTTAATCAACATGCTGACCAATAAAAAGGGTTTGGCGATGACTTCGTCGAAACCTGGTAAAACCTTGTTGATTAATCATTTTCTGATTAACAATAACTGGCATTTAGTGGATTTACCCGGTTATGGTTATGCTACTGCCGGTAAAAAAATGCGTGACCAACTGCAACAAATGATCGAAAGTTACATCCTGTATCGCGAACAATTGAATTGCTTGTTTCTGTTGATCGACAGCCGTCACGAACCTCAAAAAATTGACCTCGATTTTATGGTATGGTTAGGCGAGAATGGGGTGCCTTTTGCCATCGTTTTTACAAAATTAGATAAAATGTCGGCTGTGCGGGCAAAAGAAAACCTGAAACTCTATCAGGAAAAACTTCGTGAACAATGGGAAGAGCTTCCACCGATTTTTGCCACTTCATCGGAAAAAAGGGTGGGAAGGGATGAATTACTTGGTTATATCGAGAGTATAAATGGTAGCCTTTGATTTGTGTTTTTTTTAGATTCAACCCCATATTTTATCCGTTTCAAATCAAAAATCATTAAAAAATAAAATATCAGAATGTATTGAATGATAAAAACATTATCTTTGAACAAATAATTTCTCATTAAAAAACACTATAAATTATTGCCCTATGAAAACACAAGACGACGATTTACTGGTTTATGACGAAGACGATGCCGTTAAGTTTATTATCAATTTTTTACCTGCTGAAACAAAAAAAAGAATCGATGATACTAAAATCGAATATGTTTTGGACGTTGTATATGAGTTTTATGACGAAAACGGATTAATCGATGAAGACTCAACCGAAGAGGCAAGCATCGACGAGGAAGAAATGTTCAAATATATTAAGAAATGTTCGAAAAAGGACAAAATGGATTTAACCGACGAGGATATTGAATTAATTCTTGAAGGTGAGTTTCAGTATGGTAAATCCATAGGAATTTATAACGAAGAATAAACATAATTTGGTAGTAATCTTTTTTATATGATAATCAACATGTAAGTTATACATGTTGATTATTTGTCTATGTACGTTTTGTTAAGCATAATATCCGTAGGTCATTCGGTGTACTTCATTTGGCTGATGATTTATGGATAAATTAAATCCCGGAAATTATAATTGTTATTTTGATTAAGATTTCAAACTCATTTGTTTGAAAATGAGTATAAATATCATGAAAACAGCTGTCGTAATTTTGAATTGGAATGGTGAAAAGTATTTGAATCAGTTTTTACCGATACTCCTTGAACATACACAAATGCCTGACGTGGAACTTATCGTTGCCGATAATGCATCGACCGACGGCTCTTTGTCGTTGCTGTCCGAGAAATTTCCGACAGTGAGAACCATCAGGCTCGACCGTAATTATGGTTTTGCGGGTGGATATAATAAAGCGCTGGCCCAGATTGATACCGAATATTATGTGCTTTTGAATTCGGATGTCGAAGTTACCGAAAACTGGTTGACGTCTATGCTCGAATACATGGAACAAAATAAGGAGGTGGCGGCATGCCAGCCTAAAATCAGGTCGTTCTACAATCGAACTTATTTTGAGCATGCCGGAGCTTCGGGTGGTTTTATCGATTATCTGGGTTTCCCGTTTTGCAGGGGCAGGGTTATTGGAAAAGTGGAGGAGGACAAAGGTCAGTTCGACACGATTGCCGATGTGTTTTGGGCTACAGGAGCTTGTTTGCTTGTTCGTTCCGAAGTTTTTCATAAAGTTGGCGGACTCGACGATGCGTTTTTTGCGCACATGGAGGAAATAGATCTTTGTTGGCGCATGAACAGCCGCGGATATAGGATTGTATGCCTCCCTCAAAGTACGGTTTATCATGTGGGCGGAGGAACTTTGCATGTGGAACATCCCCACAAAACCTATCTTAATTTCAGAAACAACTTGCTGATGCTTTATAAAAACCTACCGCAAAAATCAGTAAAGAAAATATTGTTCTGGCGTTCTGTGATTGACTATGCGGCGGCTTTTCAGCTATTTATCACCGGCAAGCCTAAAAATGCCCGGAGTGTAATCCGCGCCCGTAAAGATTTCAAAAGGATGTTGCCAGACTTTGAAAATAAACGCAAAGAAAATATTTTATACGCCACCCGAACCGATTACCCCGAGATGTTGAAAAAAAATATAGTGTTCGAGTATTACTTTAAACGGAACCAAACATACAATCAATTGCTGAACCGCAAATAATAAGTTATAAACCGTGAATCATAAACTAAAATGATTCACGGTTTGGTTTTTGGTTCAATTCCGGCAGTTATTACACATTTTGCGATAATATGTACACTATGCTTTTGGTTTAGATATAGTATTTTTGACTTCAAATAAATTATGTCTAATCTTAAAACAATATTATCATGAAAAAAACTTTACTAATTATTATTTCGTTCGCAGTTGTAACTTTAGTTGCAAATGCGCAAAGAACCTGGGTTGTTGGCAACGATCCTGTTAATTTTCCAGTTTCTGCAGGTATTGGAGCGGGGCCCGACAGATCAGTATTCATTACTGATTTAGGTATTCACACTGGAACGGTAACAAGTACTAATATGGGTCAGGTTGAGGTCTCTTCAAAAACTTTCGGTGAAATTACATATCCGAATCGCTTTAAATTTAATGGTGGTGGATATGCTTCCTCTTCATACGCTCAGGAAACCCCGACAGTTAATATGCCTACCCAACGTTTCCTCACAATAAAGGTTTCTGGAAGCGGTTCAATTAAAATTCAGGGGGTTACCGGAAACAGCGGAGAAGCAAGAAGATTATTTGTAACAGATGGCACTAATTTAATCGGTACTATGGTTTTTCCTTCAGGTTCTGCTATTTCGGAGGAAACAGTAAATTATACCGGCGGTGAAGCTATGTTGTATCTGTACTGTAATGCCGCTATAAATTTGTATAATATCAGTGCAAGTTCAGCAACAACTCATACATCATTATCAACCGGTGTAAAAGGTGTTTTGGCAAATAATGGCATTTTCTTCAATGGCCAGCAAATTTCTAACTCTAACAACTTGTCATTGGAAGTTTACAATGTGTTAGGCAAATTAATGGTAAAATCCACCGGTTCGGTTAACACGGATGATTTTCAAAAAGGAGTTTATGTTGTACGGGCAGAAGGTATTCAGGGCGCTTTGAAATTCAGCAAGTAACTTAAATTGTTCAAAACTAAAAAAGCTGCAATTCTGCAGCTTTTTTAGTTGGTATTAAGGTGTTTATTACATGCCATCCTCTATATTCCAGACAAAAGAGCGGATACCCATTACATCGGATGTTGCATCTAGCGCCTTTAAATCTTCGAGAATGGGCTTCACCTTTTCATCACTTACAATTGTGAGTATAGCAGAATTTAACGATGGCCAGGCATGTGATCCGTAATGAGGATCGCCTGTTTTACTTCCACGTCCCAAAACCTGCTCCCAGCTCGTAAAACCACGAACATGATAATTATTATTAAGTATAGCTAAAATCTGATCGTAAAAAGCCTGATCTAATGAAATAAATATTGCTTTCATATATTTGATTATTTTAATATTATTTGTACCTGAATAACGAATTATTCCTTTCCTTGCGGTAAAGCCGCCTTTATTTTGGCTAATTTATGATACTTACGATTAATCCCAAATCCGGCAACAATAGTATATAAAGTAGGCACAACAAGCAAAGTCATTATCGTTGACAC
>JAJFVH010000228.1 GCA_021371875.1 Bacteroidales bacterium | reverse complement strand
ACCCAATAATATAATAAATATATGTTACAATATGCAAATTATTGTATTTGCGCTTGTAGCTAAATTAATAACGAATAAAAATTCCCAAAATATCCATTTTTCAACTTTTTGAAAAATGGGGTTAATCAGAGGGGACTCAATATTAAAATATAAACAATGAAGAACAAGCTTTTATAAAAGCAGCAAAGATAATGAATTATATATTTTTTTTATAATATATAACCGGAAAAATAAACAAATTTAAACACATCATTCCAATGTTGGAAAATCACAGTTTTATTACAAATTTCAATTTGTAAATTAATGTTCGGAAAAGCAATTATTTTATTAAATACTTATACTATCTTTGCAACTTTGTTTTTCGAATAAAATTTAAAAGAATATTTTCGCAAAGCCACTAAAAAACAGTAAATTAAATTCAATCAACAGGTTCATGTTTCAATCGCATATTGGGGAAATTGCCGGAATCGGCGTGTCGGTTTGCTGGACCATGAGCGCCCTTTTCTTCGAAAAAGCAGGATCGAAAATCGGGTCATTATCCGTCAATTTTATCCGCTTATTTATGGCAGTCATTTTTTTGGGGATTACAACTTTTTTTAGCAGGGGTGTTTTCTTTCCGTATGATGCAACTTCTTATCAATGGTTTTGGTTAGGTTTGTCGGGTGTTGTGGGGTTTTATCTGGGCGATTTATTTTTGTTTAAGTCGTACTCGGTAATAGGTTCACGAACAGCCGCTTTGATTATGAGTCTTGCCCCCATGCTTACTTCTATTATAGGTTGGTTTTTTCTCGACGAAAAGTTATCGGGATTGAATATCATCGCTATTTTAATCAGTATGTCAGGGATTGTAATTGCCATTTCGAATAAGAAAATGAAGTTGAATATTCCTTTGAAAGGTCTTTTATTAGCATTTGGCGGCGCATTGGGGCAAGCTGTAGGCTTAATATTAAGTAAAAAAGGTATGGGCGATTACGATCCGATTGCTGCAACGCAAATCCGTGCCATGTTTGGTTTGTTAAGTTTTGGTATCATGATCAGCATTCTCGGGCGGTGGAATAAAATAGGAGAGGCTGTTAAAAACAAAAGCGGTATGAAATCAGTCACGGTGGGTTCTTTTTTCGGCCCGTTTATCGGGGTGGCTTTGTCCTTATTTGCTATCCAACAAACAAAAACAGGGATTGCTTCTACTTTAATGTCCCTTGTTCCTGTTTTTATTATCTGGCCTTCCGCCATTATGTTTAACGAAAAAATAAAACCGCAACATATTATTGGAGCTGTGATTAGCATTATTGGCGTAAGTTTGTTTTTTCTTTAAAAAATTTGTGTCTGTAAGGTTATCCGACGGCTACCAGATGCTTAACATTTAGTTAAGGGTTTATGCTATAAAAAAGAAAGTTTTTCAAAAACAGGAAGCCCGATTCCAAAAAATATTGTATTTTTGTCGCCTGAATAAAAAAGGAAAGCTGCCGGAGTGGTCGATCGGGACGGTCTCGAAAACCGTTGTACGGGTAACTGTACCGAGAGTTCGAATCTCTCGCTTTCCGCTAATCGTAACTTGCCGTAAGTCAATTGATTTACGGCTTTTTTTTAATTGCATTTTAATTCTTAAAATAATATTGTTTTTTTCTCGTTTTAATGACGTTTAATCATCATTCGCCGGAGTAATAATAAAGATTCATGAAGTTTCGCCTCCTCATACTAATCAGCTTTCTGTTTTTAGTTGTTGGTACTTTTGCTCAAAACAGGGTACGTATCTATGGTTATGTTATCGATATGGATAACCGGGGCATAGAAATGGCGAACGTTTATTTTGAAAATACTACAACAGGAACAGTGACGAATCAAAACGGGTATTATGATTTAACTGCCGAAATTAAAGATTCAGTTACCATAGTGTATTCTTTGCTTGGATACCAAACCATTAAACATACCCTGCATCCGAAACAAAAAGTCATTCAGATTTCAGTAGAGTTACCAACCGTTTCAAAACAAATTAAGGATTTGGAGGTGGTAGCTCAACGTCGCCAAACTTCGACATTGGATTATATAGACCCTTCAAAATACCGTTTGATGCCGAATGCAGCCGGAGGAATTGAATCGCTTTTGATTACTTTTGCCGGAGTAAGCCAGACCAACGAATTGAGTTCGCAATATAATGTGCGTGGCGGAAACTTCGATGAGAATATTGTGTATGTTAATGGTATTGAGGTATATCGCCCGTTGTTGATTCGTGCCGGACAGCAGGAAGGCTTGAGTTTTATCAATCCCGATATGGTGAAAAGCGTGGGCTTCTCTGCCGGAGGTTTCGATGCCATGTATGGCGACAAGATGTCGTCGGTGCTCGATATTCAGTATAAAAAACCGCTTGGTTTCGAATCGTCCGTTTCGTTGGGTTTATTGGGTGCATCGGCTTATGCTGCAACAGCCGGTAAGCGTTTCTCGCAAATGCACGGCGTTCGGTACAAAACCTCGGAATACCTGCTTGGAACACTTGACACGAAAGGAGAATACAGTCCTTCGTTTATCGATTACCAGACTTATCTCACTTATCAGCTTGCCCCGAAATGGGAGCTGACATTTCTGGGAAATTTTTCGCAAAACTCCTATCAGTTTATTCCGGTGGAACGTAAGACCGATTTCGGAACTTACCAGACAGCGCGTAATCTGACTATTTATTACGAAGGGCAGGAGAAAGATTTGTTCCGCACTTCGTTTGGGGCGTTGACATTGAATTATAAACCAAAGGATAAACTGAAACTTAGTTTACTGGCTTCGGCTTTTCATACCAACGAAAACGAAACTTACGACATATTGGGAGAATATATTCTGAGCGAGGTTAAAATGGATGCCAAAAATCCGGGTGATAAAATCGGCGCTTCGCTGGGTATAGGTAAATACCATGAACATGCACGTAATCGTTTGAAAGCTACGGTGGCTAATTTAAGTCATTTAGGCGAATACCAGGTAAATAATAATAAGTTGAAATGGGGAGTCAATTTTCAGTTCGAATATATTTCGGATAAAATAAGCGAGTGGGAATGGCGTGATTCTGCCGGATATTCTTTGCCATTCAGCAACGAGAGGGTTGATTTGTTTTATAATATGAAAGCCAACAGCAAATTGCCATCGTTTCGTACAACGGCTTTTGTTCAGGATACGTACAAATGGAATTCGGAAGCAGGAATGCTGACTTTAACGGGTGGCTTACGCACTAATTTCTGGACGTTTAACAAAGAATTGCTTGTCAGCCCGCGTTTTTCGATGTCGTTTATTCCGCACTGGGAAAAGGATTTTGCCTTCCGTTTTGCCACCGGGGTCTATTATCAGGCTCCTTTTTACAAGGAAATCCGCGACACACTTACCGATGCTTCAGGCAATGTAAATATAGTCTTGAACGAAAATATCAAGGCTCAGCGTTCTTTGCATTTTGTGTTCGGAGGCGATCATTATTTCCGTGCCTGGGGCCGTCCGTTTAAGTTTACTGCCGAAGCATATCTGAAATTAGCCGACAGAGTGGTTAGTTACTCGGTTGATAATGTACGTATCCGTTATTCCGGTGAAAACGATGCGAAAGCCTATACTGCAGGGATTGATTTCAAATTGTTCGGTGAACTTGTTCCCGGAACCGATTCGTGGATTAATTTTTCATTAATGGATTCAAAAGAAGATTTGCTGAATGATTCATATATTAAAAATGAATATGATGAAAATGGCGAGCTAACTGCTTCCGAAACCGTTTATCCGGGTTGGGTACCCCGTCCCAACGAACAACGTTATACTTTTTCGATGATGTTTCAGGATTATTTGCCCAACAATCCGAAATATAAAATGCAGTTGAAGTTTATCTGGTCCGATGGTTTACCTTTCGGCGCTCCCCGCAACATTGCCTACAGGGCGGCATTCCGTGCTCCTGCTTATCGCAGGGTCGATATCGGAGCTTCACGCGTATTGGTCAGTGGAACCGATAAATGGCTGGATAGAACCTGGCTGAAACATGTGAAGAATATCTGGTTCAATCTCGAAGTATTTAACTTGTTGTCTTTCAATAACGTCAATTCATATTATTGGGTAACCGATATTTACGGGACACAGCTTGCCACGCCTAATTATCTTACCGGACGACAATTGAATTTTAAACTGATTGTTGATTTTAAATGACGTTTCCTTTAAACGGTTCGGTATGTATGCTGGTAATTGTTTTCTCTCCAAAACGTTTTCGCAAATTGATTTCAATCTCGGTGGCTATGTCGTGCGAATGAACAAAACTGGTGTTTTTATCTAATTTAATATGAACATCTATGGCGAAAATATTCCCGATTTTACGGGTTTTCAGATTGTGAAACGCAAGTATTTCAGTATTCGCCTGAATTATCCCGGCAATTTCGTTTACCGTTTCTTTGGGTAACGAACGTTCGAGAAGTTCGTGTACGCTGGGCAATCCCAGCTCAAAAGCTACTTTAATAATAAAGAAACTGACAATGATCCCGGCAATGGGATCGAGTATGCGCCAGGTTTCGCCAAGGAAAATAGCTCCCGAAATTCCTAACGCGGTTCCGATTGACGAAAAAGCATCCGACCGATGATGCCAGGCATTGGCAATCACTGCCTGATTGTTGATTTTATCACCTGCTTTTTTAGTATACCAATACAATCCTTCTTTTACAATGATGGATACAATGGCTGCAACCAGGGCAATAATTGTAGGTTGTTCTATGGTTTCCCCGTGTAAAGTGTCGATTACTTTATTCAATCCGCTCCAAAAAATTCCGAAACCAACAACAAGTAGCGCCAGACTGATAAGCAGGGTGGCAAAGGTTTCGTATTTCCCGTGTCCGTAAAGGTGGTCTTCGTCGCGATCCTTTCCCGATACGCCTATAAATACCAATACAATTACGTCCGTGACAAAATCTGATAAAGAGTGTACCCCATCGGCTATCATAGCGGTACTTTTCCCTAAAATTCCAGCTGTTAGTTTGAATCCGGTCAGAATTAGGTTTACAAAAAAGCCTACCCAGGTTACATGTTGGGCAACGGCAGTGCGTTCGTCTTTCATTTTGTATTTATGTTTATTGTCGGGTGCAAAAATAGAAAAAAACAACGAAAACAATTCGTTGTTTTTATATAAAATGTTTAGAATTCAATAATTTATAAAGATTCTGAATAGTGCATTAAAAACGATTCTAAATAGAAAAATCAGGGTCAGCAACATTTCTCAAAATTACAACTCTCGTTTGCCGTTTCGAATTCGATGGTTACATGCTGAATGCCTTCCGTTTCGAGCGATTCACGAATTGTTGCTTTGAGCATGGCAAGATGATCCATATCCAAAACCTGTTTCAACACAACGTGTACCGTCATTACATTGTAGTTGCCATCAACCGACCAGATATGTACATCGTGAATGCTTTCTATTTCTTTAAATTGTGACAAATGAGTTGAAATGTCGGTTATATCTACTTCGTCAGGGATGCCCTGAAGAATGATGCGTAAACTCTGGCGGATATTTTTATACACGTTAAACAACACAAAACAGGCAATGGCAATAGACATAATCGGGTCGAGCACAGGTACGTCGAAAAAATACATAACTATCGAACCAACAAGAATAGCCGCCCAACCCAATACATCTTCGAGTAAATGCAGCGAAACCACTTTTTCGTTGAGCGAATCTCCTTTTTTTAGCCGGAAAACGGCAGCCCCATTGACCAAAATGCCCACAATAGCGAGTAGAAACATACCTTCGGCTTGTGTGTGTTGTGGATTGAAAATGCGCGGAACGGCTGCTGTAAGGATAAATATACTTCCGACAATTAAAACAATGGAATTGATTACAGCTCCCAGCAACGAAAAACGTTTGTAACCGTAGGAATAAGAAGTGTCGCTTCCTTTTCGGGCTACTTTCTGGAAATACCAGGCCAATCCGAGCGAAAGCGAATCGCCCAGGTCATGAACTGCATCCGAAAGAATAGCGATACTGTTGGTTAAAAAACCTCCGGCAATTTCGAATAACGTAAAGCCAAAATTCAGGAAGAATGCTACTTTAATATTTTTTACATCCGAATGATCGTGCAGATGGTCATGAGTATGGTTATGTGACATGATTTATGCTTTTTCTATCGAACAAATTACAACCGGAACTGTTCTGCAAAAGTACTATAAATCATTTTATTTTATTCGGAATTATAAAAATATCGGTATAAAAGCAATCCACATCAATTGTCGGGGAAATGCCGCCGGCAATATTTGCAATTTTATTATTGAGTCTACTCCGAAAAGTGCATTTTGACAATTTTATGATTCATAACTAATTGAAAATCAAAATCATTTTTTATCGAATCACCTAAAAAAGGACTTTTCGGAGTGAACTCATTATTTGTTTATGAATTAATGCTTTTTATTGTATTTTATTTCATATTACAAACATAGGAACTTAGGTGCTGAAATCCCTGAAATTTTAGTGATTATAGATTTCACATATTTTCGTATCTTTGCAACCCGATAAAAAACATACATAAAATGAATTTAGAAGCAACCATTCAATCCGTAGTAGCACAGTCAGTCAAAACGTTATACAATATTGACGTCGAAAACAACCAGATACAAATTCAAAAAACAAAAAAAGAATTTGAAGGTGATTTAACCGTTGTTGTTTTTCCTTTCGCAAAAGCAGCCCGCAAATCGCCCGAAGCTACAGGACAGGAAATTGGTGAATTTATTGTGCAAAACCATGCTGTCGTCTCTGCTTTCAACGTAATTAAAGGTTTTCTAAATTTATCCATCCATCCATCATATTGGTTGGAAACATTGGATACTATTCATGGCAATGCCGGTTTCGGAAAAACTTTACCAACCGGAAAAGCCGACACCATGATGATTGAATATTCATCGCCCAATACCAATAAACCGCTTCATCTCGGACATATTCGCAACAACCTGCTTGGATTCAGTATCGCCGAAATTCAAAAAGCCAATGGTTGGAAAGTGGTCAAGACTAACATAGTGAACGACCGTGGCATCCACATTTGCAAATCGATGTTGGCATGGAAACTCTTTGGGAACGGTGAAACTCCAGAAAGTTCAGGCATGAAAGGCGACCATTTGGTAGGAAAATATTATGTTGTTTTCGACAAGGCGTACAAGGCCGAAATCAAAGAGTTGATGGAAAAAGGAATGACCGAAGAAGAAGCCAAGAAAAATGCTCCGTTGATTCTCGAAGCACAGAATATGCTGCTTGCCTGGGAAAACAACGATATGGAAGTACGTCAATTGTGGAAAACCATGAACGGCTGGGTTTATGCCGGATTTGATGAAACCTATAAACAAATGGGCGTCGACTTCGATAAAATTTATTATGAGTCAGAAACCTATCTTACCGGCAAATCGGAAGTAGAACGCGGTGTTGCTGAAAAGGTATTCTATCAACGTGATGATAAATCGGTTTGGGCCGATCTGACAGGCGATGGACTGGATGAAAAATTATTGCTTCGCACCGATGGAACTTCGGTTTATATGACTCAGGATATCGGGACGGCCAAACTTCGTTATAATGATTTCGATATCAAAAAAATGGTTTATGTAGTAGGGAACGAACAGAATTATCATTTCCAGGTGCTCTCTATTTTGCTTGATAAACTGGGCTATGCATGGGGAAAAGACTTGGTTCACTTTTCGTATGGCATGGTAGAGTTGCCCGAAGGTAAAATGAAAAGCCGCGAAGGAACTGTGGTTGATGCCGACGATTTAATGGCTGAAATGATAGATTCGGCACGCGAAACTTCGCAGGAATTGGGTAAATTAGATAATTGTACCCCCGAAGAAATAGAGAGCGTTGCCCGCATGGTTGGTTTGGGTGCTTTGAAATACTTTATTTTGAAAGTGGATCCGCGCAAAAACATGACCTTCAATCCAAAGGAATCGATTGACTTTAACGGAAATACAGGGCCGTTTATCCAATACACCCATGCCCGTATCAAATCTGTTTTACGTAAGGCGGTCGAACAAGGGATTAATTTTGGAATAGGAATAGATAAATCACTCGAAATATCGGAAAAAGAAAGCTACCTGATCCAGTTGCTCACAGAGTTCCCAAATATAATCAAACAAGCCGGTGAAGAATTCAGTCCGGCTTTGATTGCCAATTACGAGTATGAGTTGGTAAAAGAATTTAATCAATTCTATCATGATTTTTCCATTCTGAAAGAGGATAATGAAGCGTTGAGACAATTTCGTCTGGTGTTGTCCGCTTCGGTTGCCAAGGTGATTAAAACCGGCATGGGATTGTTGGGAATTGAAGTGCCGGAAAGAATGTAGGCGTTTAGGGGAGCAAGCGATTTGCAATCGCTTACTTTCTTCTTCTTCTTCTTCTTCTTCTGCTGCTTCACATGCTCTCTTCCCCTCGTTGTAAACGATGGGAAGTCTCTTGATTTCAGTACGATAAAGTGCCTGTTCATCTATAACAAAAACAGTTGGCCGGCGCTTACATGAAGTAATTTTAAGATAAACTCTTTGTTTCTTAATTTATTATAATAACTTGAGTGGGACTGTGAGACCGACCGCAAGGCTCAGTATTTTTGAAACACCATAACTGGCATCCAAAGCTTTGTACATTTTATCAGTAATAGCTGTTGAACCTATAAACTCAATAGGTTGTTTAGTCGTTAAATTGTAAGTGATATCGAACAATGAAACTCTTAACGAAGTATACGTCAACATATACCAATACCATTTCTTTTTATTATAATCAATAAAAAAAGGTGTTGTCAATAGTACTCCGATCGATGCTGCATTGAAAACATGCCCCATTGTTTTCGAATGTGTATTATTTAAACCGTCACCTATTCCGTTCAAAACAATGGCTGTCGAATATAAACCTATCACCTTCCATTTATCAAGTTTAGTTTTATTTGCAACCCGGATTTGTTTAAATTTTGAGTCTACTGTTTCATGATTGTTTAAACTTATATTCATTTTACAGATCACATTATTCAAAGAATCAAGCTTGCCGATAATCCTGTCATTATTTTTAACTTCCTGAAAACTGATTTTATTTATATCCAGCCATAATTTTCCGTTAGTCTCAATATCTTCGTCAATAGAAACGTCGTCTTCAATCGTAACAGTTTGTGTTTCTTTGAATTCTATCGCATTTGTTATCGCATCCTTACTGGCTATTTTTACACTGTCAACTGCACCGTCGACGTTTTTCGTTTCATTCAGGCTCTTATTTGCATCCTCTGCGAGAACATTGGCATTAACACATAATAATGCTGTTAATGATATAACGACTACCCTTTTCATATAACATAAATTTGAGGTTTAACGATATTTTTAGCTTTAACAGTAATTAATCCTTGTGATTTTCCTAAATGATTATATTGTGATTTGTTTTTTGCAGTAAGAAATACAATAGACACGTCATAGGTAAATATATACATTTTAAATTAAAACTTACAATAAATATTTTAAATTTTTTTATCATTAGTGTCCACTAAAAATATTGAAACGTTCTTTGACGTCATTAAATATCTGCATTTTATAAGCATTTTTATTTCGTGTCGATTCGGATTTTTCATCTTGGTCTAAACAGTTAAATTTAGAGCGATGTATTCAAAAAAGTATATTTTCTCTCAACTAATAGTATATTTTCTTCCTAAACATGTTCTTGATGGTTTGTCCTCCAAGTATTCAGGGGACAAATATTTAATAAAAACAGATGAAATTACACAGTTTCGGGTCTGACAGAACAGCATAGGGTACTCAAAAACAGATGAAAAACCGGAATGAATCCCGAATATTTAACGCAAAGCAAAGATACAATTTAATATTTTATTATGGATGGAATTAGTTAAATAAATTATTATTATTTTACATTTTGCGGAAAAGAGTAATTAAAGTGCATAATGCTGAAAGCAGATCAAATAACAAAGGCTGTCCCACAACGGAACAGCCTTTGATTTTATAAAACTCTCGGATGAATAATCACCCTTTCAACGCAGCTTGTGCAGCAGCCAAACGGGCGATGGGCACGCGGAATGGAGAACAACTTACGTAGTTCAATCCCACGCGGTGGCAAAATTCAACCGATGATGGTTCACCTCCGTGTTCGCCGCAAATACCCACTTTCAGATCGGGACGAACGGAGCGTCCTTTTTCGGTGGCCATTTGTACCAATTGTCCTACGCCAATTTGATCGAGAATCTGGAAGGGATCGGCTTTCAGGATTTTCTTTTCAAGGTAAATCGGTAAGAATGATGCAATATCGTCGCGCGAATAACCGAAAGTCATCTGAGTTAAGTCATTAGTTCCAAATGAGAAGAATTCAGCTTTTTCGGCAATACGATCGGCAGTTAAAGCTGCACGCGGAATTTCGATCATAGTACCCACTTTGAATTCAATGCTGTCGCCTTTTTCTTCGAATAATTTGGCCGCTGTATCGCGAATGATTTTATCCTGTTCGTTGAACTCAAATTTGATACCTACCAACGGAACCATAATTTCCGGTTTAGCAACGATACCTTTGGCTTTCAATGCTAACGCAGCGCCAAGAATAGCGCGGGTCTGCATTTCGGTAATTTCAGGATAAGTATTTCCCAACCGGCAACCGCGGTGACCCAACATCGGGTTTTGTTCGTGCAATGCATCCACGCGTTGCTTGATTACTTTGATCGAAACTCCCATGGCTTCAGCCATTTCCTGTTGACCTTTTTCATCGTGGGGAACAAACTCATGCAAAGGTGGGTCGAGCAGGCGAACTGTAACCGGACAACCTTCCATAGCAGCAAAAATACCTTCGAAGTCGGCTTCCTGGTAAGGCAGAATTTTTGCCAACGCAACACGACGACCGGCTTCATCTTTTGCCAGAATCATTTCTCGCATAGCTTTTATTTTTTCACCTTCGAAGAACATGTGTTCCGTGCGACAGAGTCCGATACCGGTAGCGCCGAATTTACGGGCAACTTGTGCATCGTGCGGTGTATCGGCATTGGTACGAACCGACATTTTAGTATGTTTGTCGGCCAAAGTCATCAATTCGGCAAAGTCGGCATCCAGTTCTGCTTCCATGGTAGCTACTTTTCCTAAGAAAATGTCGCCGGTGGAACCGTTTAACGAAATATAATCGCCTTCTTTTACTACCAAACCATCAACTTCCATGGTTTTGGCAGCATAGTCGATTTTCAAAGTTCCAGCACCTGAAACACAGCATTTACCCATACCGCGTGCCACAACGGCAGCGTGCGAGGTCATACCGCCACGTGCGGTCAGAATTCCCTGGGCAGCAGCCATCCCGGCTAAATCTTCAGGAGAAGTTTCAACGCGCACCATGATTACTTTTTCGCCACTGGCAGCCCAATCGGCAGCATCATCGGCATTGAAAACAACACGGCCTGAAGCAGCTCCCGGCGAAGCAGCCAACCCTTTAGCAATCAGTTTAGCTTCTTTAATTGCTTTTTTATCGAAAATAGGATGAAGTAATTCATCCAAACGGTTTGGATCAATGCGTAAAATGGCTGTTTCTTCGTCAAGCATACCCTGATGGAACATGTCAATGGCTATTTTTACCATAGCAGCGCCGGTACGTTTTCCATTACGGGTTTGTAGGAACCACAATTTACCTTCCTGTACGGTAAATTCCATATCCTGCATATCTTTGTAGTGGTTTTCAAGTTTTGTCTGGATAGCGTCCAATTCTTTATAAATCGAAGGCATTGCTTCTTCCATAGAAGGATATTTTGCCATACGTACTTCTTCCGAAATTCCAGCCAGTACAGCCCAACGTTGCGAACCTTCTTTGGTGATTTGTTGCGGAGTACGGATACCGGCCACCACGTCTTCACCCTGTGCATTGATCAGGTATTCACCGATAAAAATATCTTCGCCGGTAGCAGCATCGCGGCTGAAGCATACGCCTGTTGCCGAAGTTTCGCCCATATTTCCGAATACCATAGCCTGAACATTAACGGCAGTTCCCCATTCGGCGGGAATTCCTTCCATTTTACGATAAAGAATGGCGCGATCGTTCATCCATGAGTCGAATACAGAGCAAATAGCGCCCCAGAGTTGTTCGTAAGCTGATTCGGGAAAATTATGTCCGGTTTGTTTCAATACGGCAGCCTTGAATTTTGTTACCAGTTCTTTCAGGTCGTCAACCGAAAGTTCGGTATCCAAATGAACTCCTTTGGCGTCTTTCACTTTTTCGATAATTTCTTCGAACGGGTCAATGTCATTTTTATTAGCAGGCTTCATTCCCAAAACAACATCGCCGTACATTTGTACAAAGCGGCGATAAGAGTCCCAGGCAAAACGGGCATTTCCGGTTTTACGGATCAACCCTTCAACCACTGCATCGTTCAAACCGAGGTTCAGAATGGTATCCATCATGCCGGGCATCGAAGCGCGAGCGCCCGAACGTACCGAAACCAACAAGGGATTTTCGATATCCCCGAATTTCGAATTCATTAGTTTTTCAACTCCTGCTATGGCTTTTTCCACCTCAGGTTTCAGTAGTTCAACTACCCTGTCTTTGCCCAGTTCAAAATATTCGGTACAAACATCGGTAGTAATGGTGAAACCCGGAGGAACCGGAACACCGATCAAATTCATTTCTGCAAGATTTGCTCCTTTTCCTCCAAGCAAATTCTTCATGTCAGCTTTACCTTCGGCTTGTCCGTTGCCAAAGGTATAGACTCTTTTTGTGTCGTTCATAGTGTGTTATTGTGTTTAAAAATTATTTACAATTATCAATTGTTCGCAAAAATAACATATTTTAGTCAAAGACTAAAATAAGAAAGGAAAAAACTAATTATCAAAACAAAAATTTCTCAAAGCACACCGTCTGCTTTGAGAAATTTTTGTTTTGATTTCACATTTAAAAACCGACAAGTATGTGTCTTATTCAACTTATCCTGATTTTTTTACTGTTTTACAGGCATCCATTCGTAGGCTCCGGCGTCAGGCGCATTGTCCTCCATGCGGTTGTTCCCGTTTAAATCGAGCGGAAAATGTTTTGCGATTTCGGGATCGGCCAAACCTCTGGCAGGAGAAACGGAGTCGGGGGTAAAATCGAAATAACGTTTTTTCTCATAATCGAAGCGTGCTTGTTTAAAAACGACGCTATCCTGAGCGGTATACCATCGGATATTCTGAAATTGTAGGAGTTCGTAGGGAACTTTCCGGCGGATATATGAATTGGAGAAAATACCTTTGTATTGAGTTAAAAACCGGCTGGCAATACTTAATTCGGTTTCGAGACCACCTGATATAATGCAGTTTTGAAATTTCGTTTCCATAGGAGCTGTCCTGTCAAGTCCCATGATCATTACCGCCGGGTTTTTGTCGCGCGAAGTGGGCTCGAAGGAATTGCTATTGTAGTAATTGGCAATGGTACTTTGCAAAAAGACGTGTTTGCCACCGCTTAAATAAACACTGTAACTGCCTGTATTCGAAATTTCGGAGTTGCTTACCGTTACGTTACCGTTTTGGGCTACCAAACCGTAATAAACAAAATTATGTATCCTGCAATTAGTGATTTCCAGGGTTGGCAAAATACTTCTGTCGCCGTTCGAAAAGTACACGCCTACGTAACCGCTATTGATATTCACATGACGTAAAACATGATTTCCTTTGTTCCAGAGCAAATAAAGTCCGCCCCATTGCCCGGCTACATAGTTATAAGGCACGGGGTTCATAAATTTCACTTTGTCGAGTCTGTCGCCTCGCATTTCAATCGGTTTTTCAAAAGTGCCTTCTGCTTTCAGGTTTCCGTAAACAATTAAATCGGCGTTGTTATGAAAATAAAACTTGCAACCGGCAGGAATATTAAGTGTTTTAGCTGAATCGACAGTCAGATATCCATAAATAAGGTAAGGACGTTGCGCGCTTAAAGTTGTATCGTTCAGGATTATTTTGTTTTTCATCAAAATCATATCCTGCCCGAAAGCCTCCAGCCGAACCCGTTGTTCCACTCCATTTGTATGAAAAACAATAGAATCGTCGATCAGAACCGGAGAGTCGGCATTGTGAGGGTCGATCGTTACTTCGACAAAAATATACAGGCTGTCGTTGGCGCTGATATCAATGTTGCGAAACTGATTGTCGGCGCTGGTATTTCCATCCACATTGATGCGGAATTGCGAGTTTTTCCCTCCGGCCAACCCGATTGAGCTTATATGCAGTGCACGGTTATTGGGATTGTACACCAGAAATTTTTCGGTAGTACTGCCTATTGTTGTAAAAACCGTATCGAAAGTGAGCGTATCGGTCGAGAAAGCAAGTGTTTTTTTTGGATTGTCCGTGAAAAGTTCATCATCGCAACTGCTGAATAAGAAAGCTGCAAGGATAAACAAAACCGGATAAAAAACAAAAAATAATTTATTACATCTCATAAATTGAGTTTGGTTTTGTAAACAGAAACGCAAATCTTATCAAATTATTTTTCCAAATTTACCCGAAAAGATGCTACTGTTATAATATTGACTTATATTTGTGCCTGAAATCAATAAGTTGTCCGAGATCACTTATCAGTAATATTAAAAGTTTAAGCTATGGCAAGTCGCAGAAATCTTAAAAAAACAATTCAGTTTGTTTCGTCCGAACTGATTACCGATGTTTATTTCCGTTGTTTGATGTCCAATAAAATTGAAGAAGACAAAGTTGACAAAATTGTACTGGAAATTGCAGAAAACAGCCGCGAATATATTTTGAGAGCCAACCGTCCGACAGGCAAAGACAACCCGCAACTTGTAAAAGCCTATTTCAGGAAATTGTATGCCGACTGGCAAAAGACCATGGAAAAAATTGTCGGCGAAATTGAAAAACTCTGATTTATTCAAAGTTGAATGTGAGCGTAATCATTTTCGACGTTAACTTCGAGAGCGCCTGCGAATATTTTTTATCTTGATTGATCAAAGTACCTTCTCCATTTCTTTCTTCGAAAGGGACAAACAGGTTATTTCCACCAATGGCAAATTTAAGTTCGGGAGCCAGTTTGAAAAACCAAAAATAAATGTCGCAGCCTACGCCAAATTCGAGATAAACATCCAAAGGTTTCAGGTAGACAGGTTTTTCCTTGTCCCTGCCTAAATCAATGCTTACACCTCCTCCTCCAATCAGATAAGGGCGGAGGTTCCCATACCGCTCGGCGCTGTATTTCAGGTACAATGGAAAACATAAAAGAGTCGATCCAACAGAAACGTAAGTTGTATCTCCCGAAGCATGATGATAGCTTAGTTCTCTTTCACCAAAATGAAGTGTGGGTGTAAAACGCAGATTGAAATAACGACTCAGCTGCATATCGCTGATGATGCCCACCGAAAATCCGGGTTTCAAACGCGAAACATCCACCTGATATACTTTTCCATCGATCGTTTGCAGGCTTGGTTTAATCCCGAAATCCATGGAGTTCATACCCAACGAAAAACCGAAATGGATGCGATTATATTCGCTGTAATAATCATTTTGTGCAATAGCCGGAAGGCTAAAAAGCATGAATAAAACAACTACAACTATAAATCGTATTTTACTGAATAACATAGTTCCTTTTTATTTTCAACAATGAATAAACGGTCGTTCCTTTATATTATTGCATCCGAAAACGGCCTTAAAATTATTTGTCGCAAAGTTAAAAACAATCGGCCAATTCGCAATTTATTTACAAAATATTTACTGTCTCCGTTCTTATTCGACTCTTTTCCCTGATTTATTCTTCAGTATTTTGAACTCTGTTTTTCAACATCCTGATATTTATATTAAATTTGCAGCTGCTACCATCAAAAGAAACAAAATGCATAGTGTTTGCAAGAAAACGCCAATCTCTGTGTTGCACTCACATCAAAAACTGCTCATCCCGATTCATCGGGACTCCTTTTGCTGTTTCGTGCGCCTTGACTTTTTCTTATCAAACACTGAGTTTTCTTTCATGCATTATATGAGCAAATAACATACATAAAAATATGCGTTACTTTTTAATAGCCGGCGAAGCCTCGGGCGATTTACATGCATCAAACCTAATGCGCGAACTCAGGAACAACGATTCGAATGCGGAATTTTGCTTCCTCGGGGGCGATTTAATGCAGGCGCAGGGCGGAACTATGATAAAACATTATCGCCAAATGGCGTTTATGGGTTTCTGGGCGGTTATTAAAAACGCCGGAAAAGTGCTCAACAACATCAATGATTGCAAAAAAGCGTTAGCCGGCTTTCAACCCGATGTGCTTATTTTGGTCGATTATCCCGGTTTTAACCTGCGCATGGCACGTTTTGCGAAAGAGCAGCTTGCCATTCCGGTTTATTACTACATTTCGCCCAAACTGTGGGCGTGGAAAGAATATCGCATCAAAGATATCAAGCGCTATGTAGATAAAATGTTTACAATTTTCCCTTTCGAAACAGGATTTTATAATAAACATAATTATCCTGTCGAGTATGTAGGCAACCCGTCAGTCGATTCGGTATTTTTGCGTCCCAACCAGGATCAGACTTTTAAAGACTTTTGCTCGAAAAATAAACTGGAGCATAAACCGGTCATTGCCATTTTAGCGGGAAGCAGGAAGCAGGAAATATCAGCCTGTTTGCCGCGCATGATCGAAAGTGCCCGGCGATTTCCAGGGCATCAGATTATTGTAGGCGGAGCACCGGGAATTGATCCCGCGTTTTATAAATCGGTTGTAGGGGATAACGAGGTAAACATCGTTTTCGGACAAACTTATGATTTACTTCAACATGCCCGCGCTGCCATAGTGAACTCAGGAACCGCCACATTGGAAACAGCTTTAATCGGCACACCGCAGGTAGTTGTATATCATGTAATGTTTGGCCGGATTGCTTACGTTATGAAAAACATTTTAATAAAAGTAAAATTTGTTTCCCTGGTAAACCTGATTTGTCAGAAAGAAGTAGTAAAAGAACTGGTGGCGCATTACTTTACAGTCGAAAATGTAACAAATGAATTGGATAAATTATTGCATAACGAAACTTACCGTCAAAATATGCTGCACGAATATGACGAAATAATAAAAACTTTGGGCGGGCCGGGGACGGCTGAAAGAGCTGCGAAGAAAATGGTTGAAGCATTGGGTAAATAATTTCAGGCAGCAGAATCAACTGAATATGGAAGATTAGGCCAGAATACACGCCATGGCAATGCTGTAAAATTTCGACAAAGTGCTTTCACTGCGTGAAGTCATAACCACGGGTTTTTCGGTTCCCTGTAACAATCCGCCCATCTCGGCGCCACCAAAAAGTGAAACCCCTTTATAAAAACAATTGGCGCTTTCAAAATTCGGGAAAATAAGGATATCGGCATCGCCAAGCACAGGAGTGGGTACATTTTTAATCCCTCCACGTTCGCTGTCGAGCGCAAGAAAAATATCCAGGGGACCATCCATAATTACATTTCCAAATTCACCTTTGCGCCATTCATCCATAATATCAAGATAATCCTGCATATACTGAATTTTCGGATTAGCCACCTCGGTAGCATGGATTAATGCCACTTTGGGTTTGGAAATGCCGAATTTATTAGCCGTAGCAATGGCATATTTTATCATGGCTGT
>JAJFVH010000223.1 GCA_021371875.1 Bacteroidales bacterium | reverse complement strand
TAAAAAAAATATACGACCTTTGTGATTCAGTTTATAAATAAAAATCCGGTGTGTTATGAAAAAAACAGTTTCATTGCTCTTATTTATGCTGTTTGTTATAAATATTCAGGCAAAACAAAAAATTGATTACACTGCCTGGGCGGTAAAAATTGCAGATTCGGAAATGAAACACAATCCGGAACTTTGGATGGCCGATTTTGTGAAAACCCCCAAGTGGGATTATACGCAAGGTCTGATTGCTAAAGCCATGATGCAGGTCTATGATAAAACAAACGATAAACGCTATTACGATTATGTAAACGCTTTTGCCGATTTTTTTATCAATGAAAATGGTGAGATACTCACTTACAAAGTGAGCGATTATAATATCGACAAGCTCAATGGAGGCAATTTTTTGTTCGAAATGTATAACCATACCAATGATCAGAAATATGTAAAGGCAATCAAACTATTACGCGAGCAATTATTGACCCATCCCCGTGTTTCGGAAGGCGCTTTCTGGCACAAAAAAATATATCCTCACCAGGTTTGGTTGGATGGATTATACATGGGCTCACCGTTTTATGCCAGGTATGGAGCTTTTTTTGACCAACCGCAAATCTTCGACGATGTTGTAAAACAGTTTATGGTGGCCGACAAACATACCTTAGATCCGAAAACAGGATTAAATTATCATGGATGGGACGAAAGCCGTACACAAAAATGGGCAAATCCTGTTACAGGGCAATCGCCTAATTTCTGGAGCAGAAGCATAGGTTGGTACATGATGGCAATTGTTGATGTGCTTGATTATTTACCTGTTGCTCATAAAGATCGTCCTGAGTTAATCCGTATCTTGAACAGGTTGTCTGTTTCTTTGGTCAAATATCAGGACCGAAAAACCGGAATGTGGTATCAGGTAACAAACTTGCCCGGGCAACAGGGAAACTACCTTGAATCGACCGGAACAGCCATGTTTTCGTATGCCATGGCTAAAGGAGTGCATAGAGGATATTTACCGGACAAGTTTTTGAAAAAAGCCGAAAAAGCTTTTGCCGGTATGGTAAAGTACAGTACGCAGGAAAATGCCGATGGTACAATTTCGATCACTCGCGCTTGTAGTGTTGCAGGTCTTGGAGGAAACCCTTACCGCGATGGTTCTTTCCGGTACTATATAAGCGAACCGGTTCGCAACGATGACCCCAAGGTAATCGGGCCTTTTATCATGGCAGCGCTTGAATTAGCTGAAAGATGATTAAATAAATATTGGAAAACAGAATACAATAACTTATGAAATCTCTGAAATTATTATTTCTTTTACTGATTTTTGTTGTGCAGGCAGGCTTTAGCCAGACTTTTGTGACAGGCGCTTCCGAAAAACCTGCATTTGTAAAGGATTCGGCCACTTTTGTGGTGGCTCAGGATGGTTCGGGCGATTATACAACTGTGCAGGCTGCTATCAATGCAGTACCCGACTACCGTAAAAAAAGGACGGTTATTTTTATCAGAAACGGAAATTATAAAGAAAAGCTGATTCTTCCTTCTTCAAAACAGCTGGTTTCGTTGATCGGCGAAAGTGCCGAAAAAACTATCATTGCTTATGGCGACTGGGCGCAAAAAAAGTCCATACTCGGCGAGGAAACAGGGACATCCGGTTCTGCCACCTTTTATGTATACGGGCGTGATTTTTATGCTCGGAACATTACATTTCAAAATACGGCCGGCCCGGTAGGTCAGGCTGTGGCTGCGCATGTAAGCGCCGACAGATGCGTGTTTTACAATTGTCGTTTCCTTGGTTTTCAGGATACGCTCTTCACCTATGCCGACAACAGCCGCCAGTATTACAAAAATTGCTATATCGAAGGCACCACCGATTTTATTTTCGGTTGGTCGACAGCGGTTTTTGACGAATGTGTAATTCATAGCCTGAAAGATTCGTATATTACAGCGGCCTCCACTTTACAATCAACTCAATACGGTTATTTGTTCTATAAATGTAAACTAACTGCCGAGCCAACCGTGAAGCAAGTTTATCTGGGGCGCCCGTGGCGGAATTATGCCAAAACCGTTTTCCGTGAATGTGAATTGGGTGCGCATATTCGTCCCGAAGGCTGGCATAACTGGAAAAAAACAGAAGCCGAGAAAACGGCTTTTTATGCTGAATATAACAATGCAGGTCCCGGTTCGGACATTTCGAAACGGATAAAATGGTCGCATCAGCTTAGTAAAAAGCAAGCCAAAGCCTGGACTGTTGAAAATGTTCTGAAAGGGGATGATGGATGGAATCCGAACGAAGGTATTTTGAAAGAAATTATAAATTTCAGATAATACAAGCAAGATGAATGCTATACAAAAAATATCCTGCATCCTTTTTTCCGTAATCATTATCCTGGTTTTGAGTTCGGGGAAAACAAAACAAGTGAAAGTTTTTATGATCGGCGATTCTACTATGGCCGATAAATCTCCGGTAGATGAAACGCCCGAACGTGGTTGGGGAATGGTTTTCCCGTCATTCTTCAGCGATCGGGTACTGATTGAAAATCATGCCCGTAACGGAAGAAGTACGAAAAGCTTTATTGCCGAGGGACGTTGGGATTTCGTCATGAGCAGGATGGGGGAAGGCGATTATGTTTTTATCCAATTCGGACATAATGATGAAGCAGTTACAAAAAAAACATATACTTCCGAAGATGAGTTTGAAGCTAATTTCAGGAAAATGGTTCGGGATGTTCGGTCAAAGGGTGCGAATCCGATACTATGTACTTCACTGGCCCGCCGGAAATTCGATTCGATTGGCAATCTCGTCGATACGCATCCTGTTTATCCCGCTATTATACGCAAAGTGGCTGCCGAGATGAATGTTCCGCTGATAGATATGAAAACGAAAAGCGAAAAACTGCTTCAGCGTTATGGCGTTGAAGAATCAAAACAATTATTTATGCATATTCCACCCGAAGTTTGGAAAAAGCATCCTGAAGGAAAAACAGATAATACACACTTTGTTGATGCAGGCGCTTTGGAAATGGCAAAACTAGCCGTGGAAGGCATAAAGGAACTAAAAATAAAACCGTTGGAAAAATATTTGCTCAAGCCTGATCGGGTAAAACTAAAGTACACCATCCCGGTGGAAGGATTGGAAAATATCAAACCGAAACAATAGTATGAAAATTCCCTCCAAGTTTATTTTGCAGGGAATTTTTTTGATATCTTTCGGTCAGATTTTAGTCATTTTTTTGACTGAATTTTTATTTTTCCAGATTTTATACCGTTTGCAGTTGCTTCAACCACTATATTCCCTGAATTTTCAGAGCTTTGCAATAAAACGGTGGCTATTCCGGCTTCAGCTTTTTGTGGGTTTTGTCCGATAAGTTTTCCATTTCCATTTATGTTGAATGTAACCGAAATAGTAGCATCGGGAACAATATTTCCCGCTTTGTCATTAATTTCGGCATAAATAAATACAATATCTGCACCGTCGGCTTTCAGGTTTTTTCCGCTCAAACCGGCTTTTAATTTGATATGGTGGGGCGCTCCGGCTGTTTTTACAAAGTCTTTTGCGACAATTTTTCCATTTTTATAAGCTACGGCTTCAAGTGTTCCCGCTTCAAATCCTGAAAGCGTAAATACAAATGGCGGGTAGGGGAGTTGATCCGAACTTTTATCCCGTATCATTTTTTTGCGTTCGATTAGTTTTCCGTTCAGATACAAAGCCACTTCATCGTAATTTGAATATACTTTCAGATTTCTATAATCCGAATTTTCATTCCAATACGAGGCAATTTTAAGAGTGGGTAAACTTTGACTCCGATATAAATAATAAGAAAATTTAGGCAAACGGAAAATATCCATAATACCTGAAGACTCAATATCAGGAGAATAACCCCGGTTGTAATCGAACATCAACCAGTTAGCATCGCCCAAATGCGGATTGCGTAAATTGTCGTTATGTGCTTCCTGAAAGTTGGTAGCTTGTTGCAGAAGGCGTTTTTCGCCGTCGCCACGCAACTGGCGGCTGGTTCGTTCATCGCTTTTCAGTCCGGCATATCCGACCTGATTCAATCCGGCATCCTGTGCAAAATATTCCCAATCGCCGTACTCGCCTGTAAATAAAGGTATTTTCCCGTTGTAGTTTTTCCAATAATAGGGAGGCTTGGCATGTTGACGCGCAGGAATATAAACATCATAATAACGATTGATCCATCCGCAAGTGATCAGTTTCGATTCGGGCGATTCTTCTTTGGCAATGGCTGTCATTTGTTGCATATAATTGTCGGGCATGGGCGATTCGTTCAGCGATAGTTCCCAAAAAACAACGCTTGCATGATTCCTGTCCCTTCGTATTAAATCCCTGGCATCCTGATAGGAACGTTGCATAAAAGTTTCGTTGCCCACGAATTGCCAACCGGGTATGGCATCAATAGTAAGTATTCCCAATTCATCGCAGGCATCCATGAATGCAGGTGACTGAGGGTAATGCGACAAACGGACAATATTGAATCCGGCATCTTTAATTTTTACAGCATCGCGGTATTGAGCGTTATCAGATAGTGCATTGCCGATGTACGGATATTCCTGATGGCGATTGGTGCCAACTAATAAAAGAGGTTCGCCGTTAATTAACACACGATTGTTAGTTATTTCAAATTTACGGATACCTATTTTAGTTTTGACAACATCAATCGTTTTCTTGTTTTCGTTTACAGAAATCTCCAACGAATAAAGAACCGGATGATTTGGATGCCAGAGTTTCGGATTTACGACTTGTAGATTTTTCAAGACAGTTGTATCGCTATTGGCTTCCAATACTTGTTTATTCGAAGTAGCGGAAGCAACTGTTTTTCCCGATTTGTCTATCAGTTTATAATTCAAATAGAATTCTTTCGGACTGCTGTTGTCGTTGCGAATATGAGCTGAAACTGCTATGGTTGCCGTTTGCGACGTAACTTCAGGATGCCAGACCCGTACACCGCCCGATGCGGGAAGGTTTTGCCGGACGGCATCGGTGATATGCAACCGATTGGTTACAATAAGCGAAACATTGCGGTAGATACCACTGAAATAGCAGAAATCCAACTCTTTAACCGGTTTGCCCGGAGGGATGTCGGCATTATTTTGATTATCGGTTTTCACAACCAATCGATTGGTTTTACCCAATATAAGGTCATTGCTTATATCGATGGTAAACGGAAGATAACCGCCATAGTGAGTGGTAATAAGTTTGCCGTTTAACCAGACTCCGGCTTGCTGCATGATGGCTTCGAACTCGATGAAAACTTTTTTGTTTTTCCATTCGGGTTTTGCCCAAAAGTCTTTTTTATACCAACTGATTCCTTTCCATGGTTCGGTTATTACAAGCGGTTCAATCTTGGCTGTGTGGGGAAGGGTTACATTTTCCCATCCTGTAAATGAGTAATCTGCATTTGTAGGGAGTTGATCCATAGAAGATTTTAAATCTTCCTGATTGCAAAACTGCCAACCGGTATTGAATGATAATTTCTGACGATTGTTTTGAGCATAAGCAGGTAGAGTAACCAAAATAAGCAACAAAACCGGCAAATGCAATTGCTTGCTATGAAGATGAAACAGCCCGATATTTACACTTTTATCAATGAAGAAACTTGATTTCAAACTGAAATTTTGACATACTCCACTCAAAAAACGTGAAAAACAACACAACCGGTTTATCCGAAATTTAACCATACCTATTAACCACATTCCATTAAAATCACTAACACTTTTATCGGGCCGTTTCATCATGAAAAAAATTACATTTAAAAATTGATATATCCCTCAATTACTAAATTTACCAGTTAGAGGTAAAATTCAGGGATTTATTATAAAAAGATGAAAGTTTTTTATCAATTAAATAATGAGAAATAAATAATGTCGTATTCTTTATCATCATAATAAAAGGCTGTACCCTTTTGTCGAAACCGGAATTTCGACATCCCAAAGAAGTATTCTTTATCATCATAATAAAAGGCTGTACGCTTTTGTCGAAATCGGAATTTCGACTCCCGATTAAGAAATTATATCCTTTTTCAAATACTTGTTATTTAGGGCTTGCTGAAAAACTATTTTATGCCACGGAGTGGCTAAATGTGAATTGAAAATCGGCGTAGCCAATAACCCCCAGTGAGCGTAGCGATACTGGGGGATGTTGAATAACCAAGAACCCCAGCCCCGAAGTGGGCTGA
>JAJFVH010000233.1 GCA_021371875.1 Bacteroidales bacterium | reverse complement strand
GCTTTGTGCATTACCTTTAGGAATCTTTGCTCAAGACAAATTGGGCCATATCAATTCAAAAGAAATTATCTCCATTATGCCTGAAATCCCCGGTATCGAAAAGAAGATCGATGAATTAAGCAAACAATGGGAAAACGAAATCATGAAAATGCGCGAGGAGTATAATACTAAAATCAAAGAATACCAACAAAAACAAGACAGCATGCCTGATGGTATTAAACAAATCCGCATGAGTGAAATTCAGGAAATGGAACAACGTATTTCAACTTTTCAGCAAACTGCTTATACCGACTTGCAAAAGAAACAACAGGACTTGGTGAATCCGGTTATTGAAAAAGTGAGAAAAGCCATTACCGATGTTGCTGTTGAAAATAATTACACCTATATTTTCGATTTAAGCGCTCAAAGTATTATTTATCAGTCGCCTAAATCGAACGATATAACTGCTCTGGTTAAAAAGAAATTGGCGATTAAATAAAAATACAAGTTCAGTTTTAAATACCGGCGAACATTAAGTAATGAACAAAAAGGGAGAGTCTGAACTCTCCCTTTTTGTTCACAGGTAAAAAAATAGTCGTCATTTTTATCTATTTTAAATTTAATTTTATGACAACAATCAATAAAACAGTGAAATTGGGTTACATCGGTACCGGCATAGCTGCCCGTGAACTACATTGGCCGGCTATACTGCAATTAGGCGAAAAATTCAGCATACAGGCAGTATGTAACCGCACGCGCACCAAAGCCGAAGATTTTGCAAGGCTAACCAACGCAACACGGATTTACGATACTGTTGATGAACTTTTGAATGATGATACCGTTGAAGCTGTTGTAATAGCCGCACCCATAGAATTGAATTATACCTTGGTAAAACAAGCCCTGGAGTACCATAAGCATGTCATGGTCGAAAAACCTCTCGCTGCGTCTGTCGAAGAAGCTCGTGAATTGTTGAATCTTGAAAAGCAAACTGATAAAGTTATTCTTTTGGCAGAAAATTTTAGGTACCATCCTGCATTTCGCGAAATAGCAAAAATCATAGCCGAAGGACAGATCGGCGAAGTGTTTTCGTTTTTTTGGAACGGTTATGGCCGGTTGATACCGGGAGATAAATATGCCACAACCTGGAGGCTTAACAATCAGTATCCGGGCGGATATGTGATGGACAGCGGCATTCATAACGTGGCTGCCATACGTTTGTTTTTTGGAGAATTAGTGAAATCCGATTCAAAAACTCAATCGGTAAATTCTGAAATCGGAACAATAGATACGCTTAATTCTTTATTTACACTCGAAACAGGTATTGCCGGACAGCTGAATTTATGTTTCAGCGCCAATGGATACAAAGAAAACAGGTTGGTGATATTAGGCAATAATGGCAGTATTTTATTCGAAAACGAAACCGTAAAAGTTATATCCGGTAATGTGGAAATTCTGTCTACCACATACAGTTTTTTCGATAGTTACCGAAATCAATTCGACGATTTTTATAATTGTATACGGAACGGTTCGAAACCGGTAAGTACTTTTGAACAGGGTGTGAAGGATTTAGAGTTTATGATGCA
>JAJFVH010000218.1 GCA_021371875.1 Bacteroidales bacterium | reverse complement strand
CATGGAGTTAAAAAACTGTTGTTCTTAGGTTCTTCGTGCATTTATCCGCGTTTGGCTGAACAACCTATGCGTGAAGATGCTTTACTTACGGGGTTGTTGGAATATACCAACGAACCTTATGCTATTGCCAAAATTGCCGGTATCAAAATGTGCGAGGCTTATCATGCTCAATACGGCTGCAATTTTATTTCGATAATGCCTACCAATCTTTACGGGCAAAACGACAATTACGATTTGGAAAAGTCCCACGTTTTACCTGCATTAATTCGTAAAATGGTGCTCGGAAAATACCTTACGGAAAAAAACATGGCTGCGATTCGTGCTGACATTGATAAATTGCCGATAGAAGGGGTGAATGGTTCGTATAGCGATGAAGTTATTCTCAAAGTGCTCGAAAAATACGGAATAACCGAAACCGGCAATGTCGTTTCAATCACCTTATGGGGAACAGGATCGCCGCTACGGGAATTTTTGCATGTAGATGATATGGCCGATGCAAGCGTTTTCCTGTTGTTGAATTATGATGCGCCGGACACTACTCCATCGCACGTAAATATCGGATACGGTGATGATATTTCAATCGGTGATTTATCGAAAATTGTTCGGAAAATAGTAAACTATGAAGGAGAAATAATCTGGGATAACACTAAACCGGATGGAACTCCCAAAAAATTAATGGATTCCTCGAAATTACATAATTTGGGCTGGAAACCATCTATCAGTTTGGAAGAAGGCATAAGACGTGTTGTTGCTAATTATAAGAATTAAACAGTTGTTAAAATGAAAATAGCGATAGTTGGTACCGGATATGTAGGTTTGGTTTCGGGAACTTGTTTTGCCGAAATGGGCGTTGATGTTACATGTGTTGACATTGATAAATCGAAAATTGAAGGGTTGAAAAAAGGAATTATTCCGATTTATGAACAGGGATTGGAAGATATGATTTTGCGGAATGTAAAAGCTGAAAGATTACATTTCACTACTCAGATTACGGATGTTTTAGATCAGGTTCAGTTGGTTTTCAGTGCAGTAGGGACACCTCCCGGTGAAGATGGGAGCGCCGATTTAAAATATGTTTTGGAAGTTGCCCGAACTATCGGACAAAATATGCGGCAATATATTTTACTCGTAACTAAAAGCACCGTTCCTGTCGGGACTGCTGCAATAGTTCGTAAAACAATTCAGGAGGAACTGGATAAACGAGATGTATCTATTGAATTCGATGTGGCTTCAAATCCCGAATTTCTGAAAGAAGGTGATGCCATAAAAGATTTTATGAGTCCCGACCGGGTGGTAGTAGGCGTTGAAAGTGAAAAAGCCCGCGAAATGATGTCGAAATTGTATCGTCCGTTTCTTTTGAATAATTTCAGGGTAATTTTTATGGATATTTCATCGGCTGAAATGACCAAATACGCAGCCAATGCCATGCTTGCCACCCGCATCAGCTTTATGAACGATATTGCCAATTTGTGCGAGTTGCTTGGCGCCGATGTGAATATGGTACGTAAAGGAATAGGGACGGATCAACGGATCGGGAGTAAATTCCTTTACCCGGGTTGTGGTTACGGGGGCTCTTGTTTCCCGAAAGATGTGAAAGCTCTTATCCAAACGGCCGAACAGAATGGTTACGAACTAAAGGTACTGAAAGCAGTGGAAGATGTAAATGAAAATCAAAAACGAATCCTTTTCAGCAAGTTACTAAAACATTTTGGAAATGATATTGAGGGACGGACAATTGCCGTGTGGGGATTATCGTTTAAACCCAATACGGATGATGTTCGTGAAGCTCCCTCGTTGATTTTGATTAAAAAATTATTGAAATCCGGATGCAAAATACGTGTTTTTGATCCTGTTGCAATGCACGAAGCCAAAAAGGCATTCGAAAGAATGGGTTTGAAAACGGATGAGAATATATATTTCGCCAACGATATTTACGATGCCGTATTGGATGCAGATGCTTTGATGCTCGTAACCGAATGGAAAGAATTCAGAATGCCGAGTTGGGGTGTCGTGCGAAAAAGCATGAAAGGAAATATTATACTTGATGGGCGTAATATTTACGATAAATCGGAAATGTCGGAAGCGGGATTCTTGTACGATTGTATAGGCGGGTAATCCGGAGTGTTATTATTATTTACAGCCTACCGTGTTCTGTTTAACTGCCGACAGGAAGTCTATGGGACGACGGAACCAACGGTCACAACCAAAGGGAGTAATTCCGATTCCGTCGAAATTGCCGGAGTCGAAACTCCGGCATCCAGAATAAGAGCCTATGTGGTTTAATTTTAGATATATATAATTTTAATTCTACTTTGACAGATTAAAATCAGTAAAATTGTGCGTTTCTTTTTTCGGTTTATTTTCAGACTATTCTATACTTTTATGCTCCCAAACCTGTCAGATTTTTGAAATCTGACAGGTTTAAACAGACAATAAAACTACAATTTAATGTGTCAAAGTAGAATTAATTTGAATAAAGCCTGATATATATGAAAAAACAAACACCTTTTTTACAGGGGAGTTTGTTTTTTTTTTGAACAATCGAATTGTTTTGTGTGTTCCATTATTCCATAATTTTACGAATAATGAAACCGAAATTATTACTGTTCGGTATTTTGATGTTAATATCTCAGAATGCCTGTGCTCAAACCAACAAGAAAATGAATTACAATAAATTAACTCCTCAGGAAGCGGCAGTTATTTTGAACAAAGCCACCGAGCGTCCCTATGTGGGCGAGTATGTCGAAAATAAAGAATCGGGAACATACCAGTGTCGGCAATGCGATGCTCCGCTTTATCGGTCGGAAGATAAGTTTGATTCGCACTGTGGCTGGCCAAGTTTTGATGATGAAATTCCCAATGCGGTAAAACGGGTACCGGATGTTGATGGACGCCGGACAGAAATTATTTGCGCCAATTGCGGCGGACATTTAGGTCATGTGTTTATTGGTGAGAGATTTACCGCTAAAAATACAAGACATTGCGTAAATTCAATTTCGATGAAATTTATACCTAACAATAAAACAAAAATGGAAAAAGCATATTTTGCCTCAGGTTGTTTCTGGGGAACCGAATATCACTTTATGAAAGCCAAAGGTGTGATTGAAACTACCGTAGGCTACATGGGCGGACATACTCAAAGTCCCACTTATAAAGAAGTTTGCACAGGAACGACCGGCCATGTCGAAACTACCGAAATTATTTACGACCCGACAAAAACTTCGTTTGAAGAACTGTTGAAGTTGTATTACGAAACACACGATTTTGAACAAGTTGGCGGACAAGGGCCAGACATAGGCGCTCAGTATCAATCGGTTGTTTTTTATGTAAACGAAGAACAAAAGCAGTTGGTGGAAAAATATCTGAAAATTCTGTCGGACAAAGGATATAAACCGGCTACTCAATTACGTACTGCTACTGAATTCTGGTCGGCCGAAGATTATCATCAGGAATATTATGACAAAAAGAACGGAACTCCTTATTGCCATATTTATCGGAAAATATTTTAAATACAGTTTTGTAAAAGTTAAATGCTGCTTCTGTTTCTCGAACAAAATTGAGATAGGCGCTTACTCGCGCCATAAAATTTTGATTTAAAATGTTGTTTTTATTTGAATAAACGAAATCTGAAAACAAAAAGTTT
>JAJFVH010000195.1 GCA_021371875.1 Bacteroidales bacterium | reverse complement strand
CAACGAGGGGTAGTATAAAAAATTCAACAGCGCTAATTAAATATTTTTTTCAAATTTCCACCTCCTCGGCATTCGGTATCGTTTCCTCGTTCTTATCCTGCGAATCATCCGGTTTTTCTTCATTCAGTACAAAACGTTTGTAGTACGAAATGATTACAGTAGTAAGCGGAAGGGCAATAATTAATCCGACCATACCCATTAACGAGCCCCAAATGGACAGGGAAAGCAAAATAACAGCCGGATTAAGTCCCGTAGCCTTATTCATTATGTTGGGAACAAGCAATACATCCTCAATAATTTGAATAACAACAAACACGGCAACTAACCAAATCATAATTGAAAGAAAACTTTGGCCTGTTTCGGCCGATTGAAGGAAAGCCAAAAATAAGCCGGGAATAATAGCAATAGTTTTCAGATAGGGCACCATATTGAGTACTCCCAAAAATAAAGCGAGAACTATGGAAAGCGGCAGACCTCCGATACTGAAACCAATGGCAAACAAAACCGTTACAATTAAAGCCACCAATGCCTGACCGCGAAAATAACGGTTCATCCCCGCTTCCAGATCGTGAATTATTTCTGTTATCAACGTACGGTATTTGCCTGGAATGATTTCAAACACTCCACTGGTAATTTTCTCATAATCAATTAGTATAAAAATTAAATAAAGAAAAACGATGACCGCAGCCATAAGCCCCAAAACGACGTTGATCGATCCGTTAAGCAAACTCCAGAGTTGGGGCGCGACTTTTTTAATTACCAGCATCAGATTTTCATCTTTCAAAACAGACTGAATGTCGAGCTGCGAAAGATACGCACGAATTTCGTTTTGCCAGGCAACCGGAATAATTGTATCAACTGTGATGCCTTGCGTGTATAAACTGATAATTTCGGCAAGTTTTTGTACTTCGTTACTAACGAGCGGAGTTAAAACAAAAATCAAACCCGTAAGTAATCCGGCAAACAAAAGCAAGGTGCAAGCAATGGATAATATGCGGCTTTTAAATTTCAGTTTATACTGAAAAAAACTCACAATGGGTTGCAGCAAATAGGCTATCAGCCAGGCTATCAGGAAAGGCAACAATACATCGCTTAAACGTTTTACCAACAAAAACAGGATAACAAGTACAGTTAACCCGATAACTATACGAACCACCCGATCGAAAGTGTAAGGCCTTGTTGTGTTCATAATTTTCTTTTTTTATCGAGAGTGAAACTTATTTTTATATTCACTACACACAAAACTTTTGCAAGAATCATCCCATCTTCACATCATCACATCAAAATATTATCACATCTATTATCTATTAACCAACCTTCGTCTTATTATAACAATCCCGACAAATCGGTTCGTATTCAGTCATTTCACCCAGCAAGACCCGCTTATCGCTATCAACCAACCTGTGCGAAACATAAGCCAACGCACCGCAACGCACGCAAATAGCATGTACTTTATAAACATCCTCGGCCACAGCACATAACGCCGGCATTGGCCCGAAAGGCACACCCCGAAAATCCATATCGAGTCCGGCAACAATTACACGAACACCCTGATTAGCCAATTGGGTACAAACATCAACCAATCCTTCGTCGAAAAACTGCGCTTCGTCGATACCGATCACATCCACGTCGCCCGACATCAGCAGGATGCTGCCGGACGAGTCAACGGGTGTTGAACGAATGGAAGTACGGTCGTGCGAAACCACTTCATCTTCAGAATACCGGGTATCAATTTTCGGCTTGAAAATTTCAACGCTTTGCTTGGCAAATTTGGCACGCTTCAACCTGCGGATTAGCTCTTCGGTTTTCCCTGAAAACATAGACCCGCAAATAACTTCTATACTTCCGCGTTTTTGCTGAATCGGATGGTTTTGTTCTGAATAAATCATGGTATTTTATTGAAATTTAGTCTTATTTCTTTTATTTAATGTTGCGAAAATGCTAACTTTACGGCCGAAATGAAATTTTATTGGGCAAAGTTAAATAAAAATACAACTTTAGAAATTGTTTTTACAAAAAAAGATATGAACAGAAAATTATTAGTTACCCTACTCCGCAAAAATATTGAAGAACTGAATGTAATTACCGATGGGTTCATGGAAATGAACCATTATCCAACTGCAATTATTTATTTGGCAAAACGAAAAACAGAAGACATTCAGACTATTATCGAACAATTGGCCGGAATCAACAACGAACCCGCAGCCGGGGAAAGCGATATCCTTTCAGTTGAGAAAAACATCATGCATAAACCGGTTGACGATGAAAAACATCAAGTAACCGGCATTGAAAATATTGACAGTGAAATTAAACCTGCCATCCCGGATACACCCGGGATTGAAATTCCACAACCTGAAAGTGAGCCGACCCCCGAAAACCCTGAACCGATAGCGGAAGAAAAGGTTGAAGAAATATCGGTAATTGAATCGAAAAAAATAATTTTTGAAACAAAAGCCTCGAAAGAACTTACCGAAGTGATAAATAATCATGAAGTAAAAGTAACTACCGACGAAACAAAAAAAACAACCGTAGCCGACAAAATTATCAGCCCGACAGTATCGCGCAACGAGTTTATGTCGAAAGCCGACAATTCGTTAAGCGCCAGTATTGCCAATAAAAAGATTACCGATATCAAGCAAGCAATAAGCATTGGCGATCGTTTCCGTTTTCAACGCGAACTTTTCAAAGGCAACGGAGAGGAAATGAACAAAACCCTCAATTACATTAATCAACTGGCAACTTTGGACGAAGTTACTTCGTTTTTACAATCGAAATACGGCTGGGATGAAGAAAACGAAACAACCGAAGATTTTTATCAGATTATAAAAAGAAAATTTTTATAAAAAATATTAACTGCCTCGCAATCGGGATACGAGAATATTTTCGCCGAAAGAAAAAATTTTGATTTCAAGGTTTTTCGATGTTTTTCAACCCTATATTAATTAAAGTCCCAGCATGAAGTTATACGTCGTTCCCACGCCTGTCGGAAATCTCGAAGACATGACCTTTCGGGCTATCCGGGTATTAAAAGAAGCCGATCTGATTTTAGCGGAAGATACGCGCACCAGCGGATTTTTGATGAAGCATTTTGGCATCGACACGCCCATGCAGTCGCATCACAAATTCAACGAACATAAAA
>JAJFVH010000141.1 GCA_021371875.1 Bacteroidales bacterium | reverse complement strand
AGGGGGGATTGTTTCATTATCCACCAGTTGCGCTTCGCTTACTGGGGGTTATGCATATTTAGCCCCGTCGGGGCAAAGAGTTTAAATACATAACAATCAACTAAATGGCTGATTATTATCAAATTTATTAGGGTGCTGAGTAGTTACGAAATTTTTTTATTGCCGATACCAGAATGTTTTTATACTATTTTATAGGTATGTTTGTTATCGCTTAACGTTATTTCCGATTAATTGTACCGATTGTATTGATTTTAGTGTTAATTTTGTATTTTAAAAAAAGAAAGAAAATATATGGATAGATTGCGCTTTCAAAGTTTGGCGAGTGGCAGCAGTGGAAATTGTTATTATATTGGAAACGCTTCATACGGAATTTTAATAGATGCAGGGATCGGAGTGAGAACCATACGAAAATGTTTGCGAAATTTAGGTCTTGATTTTGAGAATATTTGGGGTGTATTTGTGACGCACGATCATGCCGACCACATAAAAGCAGTGGGTTCGATAGGCGAAAAATATAAAGTCCCGATTTATGCTACCCGTAAAACACATGAGGGAATTCAGCGAAGTTATTGTGTAACTGAAAAGCTATACGGAAGTAAAAGATTTATTGAGAAATATGAAACTTTGCAGTTAGGCGATTTCAAGATTACCGCTTTCCCTGTTTCGCACGATGCCACTGATAATGTTGGATATACAGTTGAATATAAAGAAAAAAGATTTACCTTTGCTACCGATTTGGGTTATGTAAGCGAAGATGTTGCTTTACATTTACGGCAGGCCGACTTTATGGTGTTCGAAGCAAATTATGATGAACTTATGCTCGAGCAGGGTTCGTATCCGGTTTATTTAAAAAACAGAATCAAAGCCGATACGGGACATTTAAGTAACGATCAGGCCGGTGCATTTCTTGCCGGTAATTACAACGAGCGAATGAAACATATTTTTCTGTGTCATCTGAGCCGTGAAAATAATTTGCCGGAAATAGCTTTTGCAACAATAGAAAATTATTTGGTCAATATTAATGTAAAGGTAGGTCAGGATATGAAACTGGTAACATTGAACCGGTTTACCCCTTCGGATCTTTATGTTTTTGATTAGTTCATCAGTTGATTAAAATTACTAACTTTCAAACTTTATGTACTCTCAGATACAAAAAATTATATCATGTCATCAAACCTCGTAATTATTCCGACATACAACGAGAAGGAGAATATTGAAAGTATTATCCGGGCTGTTTTTAATCAACCTTTAACGTTCCACGTGCTGATTATCGAGGATGGCTCGCCCGACGGTACGGCTACTATTGTTAAATCTTTGCAAACCGAATTCCCTGACAGGCTCTTCATGGTGGAACGTAAAGGTAAACTTGGTTTGGGAACGGCTTATATTACCGGTTTTAAATGGGCTTTGGAGCATGGTTATGAATATGTTTTCGAAATGGATGCCGATTTTTCACACAACCCGAAAGATCTACCGCGATTGTACGATGCTTGTGCCAATATGGGCGCTGATGTGGCCATCGGTTCGCGTTATGTGAGTGGCGTGAATGTTGTGAACTGGCCTATCAGCCGGGTTTTGATGTCGTATTTTGCTTCGAAATATGTAAGGTTTGTTTTGGGAGTAAAAATTGCGGATACAACTGCAGGTTTCAAATGTTATCGCCGTGAAGTATTGGAAACCATTGAATTGGATAAAATTCGTTTCAAAGGTTATGCTTTTCAGATAGAAATGAAATTCACGGCTTATGAATGTGGATTTACCTTGAAAGAAGTGCCTATCATTTTTATTAATCGTGAATTGGGAACTTCGAAAATGAGCGGTGGAATTTTTGGGGAAGCGTTTTTCGGAGTTATTCAGTTAAAAGTAAACAGCTGGTTCAGAACTTTTCCGAAAAAGAAAAAATAAACAGACCCCAAACTTCCAAATGTGGACTAAGGAACTGGTCAACAAAAAGTAACCGGTTGAAGCAGATATATTTAAAATTAGAAATCTGGTCGTAAAGCTTTCATTCTGAGAAACTGATAAATATGAGTTTACAACTGATTAAAAATGCTACAATTATAAACGAAGGTAGGACTTTCGTCGGCTCTGTATTGATTGCGGGAGAGTTTATAAAAGCTGTTTATGAACAAAATCAGGAAATCGGGATTACGGAACCTTATACTGAAATTGATGCAAGCGGAAAACTTTTAATTCCGGGCGTGATCGACGATCAGGTACATTTTCGTGAACCTGGTCTGACTCACAAAGGCGATATTCATACCGAATCGTGTGCCGCAGTTGCAGGTGGCGTTACATCGTTTATGGAAATGCCGAATACCATGCCGCTTACTACAACCATTCAGGCGCTGGAAGATAAATATGCCATCGGAGCCGAAAAATCGATGGCAAATTACTCGTTTTACATGGGTGCAACCAACAATAATCTGGACGAGCTCCGCAAGGTTGATCCCCGGAAAGTGTGTGGAGTCAAGGTTTTTATGGGCTCTTCTACCGGAAATATGTTGGTGGATAATACTGAAACCCTGAGTGGAATTTTTGCCGAAATACCGATGTTGATTGCCACACATTGCGAGGATGAAGTTACTATTCAGCAAAATAAAGCCTATTACAAAGCCTTGCTGGGCGATGATATCCCAATCCAGTATCATCCGCTTATCCGAAGTGAAGAGGCTTGTTATCGTTCGTCGTCGTTTGCAGTGGAACTGGCAACAAGGTTCAATGCCCGTTTGCATGTCTTGCATATCTCTACTGCGAAAGAAATGAACTTGTTCGGTAATAATAAACTGTTAATTGATAAAAAAATAACTTCAGAGGTCTGTGTTCATTATCTTTGGTTTTCGGACACTGATTACGCAAAATACGGCAATCGGATCAAATGGAATCCGGCGATAAAAACCGAATCTGACCGTTTGGCGTTGATTGAAGCTTTGAATTCGGACAAAATTGATGTGGTTGCTACGGATCATGCACCGCATTTATTACGCGAAAAAGAAGGTTCGTGCCTGAAAGCCGCTTCGGGCGGTCCGTTGGTTCAGCATTCGTTGGTTAGCATGTTGCAAATGGCCGAAAAAGGCTTTTTTACGATAGAAAAAGTGATTGAAAAAATGTGCCATGCGCCTGCAGAACTTTACGGAATTGACCGGCGCGGATATATTCGTCCGGGATATTTTGCCGATTTGGTTTTGGTTGACCCGAAAAAATCCTGGACAGTTTCCACTGAAAATATACTTTATCATTGCGGTTGGTCGCCTTTTGAAGGTACAACTTTTGACAATTCCGTGATTACAACCTGGGTAAACGGAAATAAAGTTTACGATAATGAGCACATTGATGAATCGGTTCGTGGACAGAGATTAATATTTGATTATTAGTATTTTATATAAAAAGATTATAAATGAAATTCAACAAAAAAGCCACAGGATATTTAATTATAGGCGTTTTGCTCGTCATCTTTGCGTTCGTATATTATTCGCCGTTTAAAAAGGCAGAATATATCCATAACGAAGGGAAAGCCCAGGGAACCTATTATTCGGCTACTTACCTTCAGCCCGATGGTAAAGATTTGCAACCGGAAATTGAGAAACTGTTCAATGAATTCGATTTGTCGCTATCGACTTACAATCCCAACTCGGTTATTTCAAGAATTAACAGGAATGACGATTCTGTCAACACCGACGTGTATTTCGAAACCATGTTTGCCGTTGCCCGCAAAGTGTCGGAACACACCAACGGTGCATTCGACATAACAGTGGCTCCACTTGTCAATGCCTGGGGATTTGGTTTTGGGAATCAGGACAGGTCAAAGGCTCCCGATGTCGACACAATACTTCCGTTAATCGGTTACCGGAAAGTAAAGATTGAAAATCATAAAATCATCAAGGAAAACCCGGCAATCATGATTGATGCAAGCGCCATTGCACAAGGCTATTCAGCCGATTTGATTGCCAAACTTTTTGAAGAAAACGGATGCCAGAATTACATGATCGATATTGGCGGTGAAATTATGTGTAAGGGCGTGAATCCGAAGGGGAAACTTTGGCATATTGGAATTGATAAACCTGTTGACGATCCAGAAAATGCCAATAGTGAACTGCAGACCATTGTCAATGTTACCAATGTGGGTTTGACTACTTCGGGCAATTACCGTCAGTTTTATTACCAAAACGGGAAAAAGTTCGCGCACACAATTAATCCGAGAACCGGTTTTCCGGTAGACCATAATTTGTTGAGTGCTACTGTGGTAGCTCCCAATTGTATGCAGGCTGATGCTTATGCCACTGCGTTTATGGTGTTGGGGGTCGATAGTGCGATGGCTGTTTGTCGCAGCATTCCCGAGATGGATTGTTATTTGATTTATACTGATAAAGATGGTAAATACCAGGTGGTATATACCGATGGATTTAAAAAATATTTATCAGAGTGAGATTTTGAAGCTGGAGATGTATAAAGCTTGTAAAATTCATAAAATATGGTTTAATCGTTAATCGTGTGAAACAAGGATAAATTAGCTACTTTTGTTTTTAGAATAATGATAAGAATTATGGAAGAAAGCAGTTATAAATTGTACGAACGTTTACTACGTTTGGGAGCAGAGTGGCAAGTCATCGAT
>JAJFVH010000140.1 GCA_021371875.1 Bacteroidales bacterium | reverse complement strand
TTATTTTGTTGTTACTTCAAAAAAGCAGTGCAGTTATGTGCTGCTTTTTGGTTAACTTTATAACTTCTAATCAACAAATTATATGTTTATTGTAATTTCTTTTATGGTGGCTGGTGTTGCTGTTGGGTATTTATTCCGCCGGTATAAATTCACATTTATACATCAATTGGTGTTAATCCTGATTTGGCTTTTATTATTCATGCTTGGCCTGGAGCTTGGATACAACAAATCGATTATCGCCAATATTATGTCGCTTGGAGTAGATGCTTTGATACTGGCAATTGCGGCAACATTAGGTAGTGTGTTTTTTGCATTTGTGTTTTGGAAAAGCACAAATAAGACCTTGTAGTCTATTTATTAATAATGCGTTAATTGATTTGTTTTGCTTTTTAACGCAGTTTTAAAATTCAAAATCTAATTTGGTCATAAAACAATTGACCGCTGAAAATTTAAAAATGAAGGGCAGTCTAATCATCTTATCGTTTTTTGCAGTTGGCGTATTGTTGGGGCTGTTCAGATGGTTCCCCGAAAGTTGGCAAAATCCTCAATTCAGTTTTGTAGTGCTTTGCACCTTAATGTTTACGGTAGGATTAAGCATTGGGAATGACCCAAATTCCATCAAACAGTTCAAATCACTGAACCCAAGAATCGTATTCTTGCCGGTAATGACTATTGCAGGCACTTGGGCCGGAGTGGCATTGGTAAGTGTCTTTTTAAAATCCTTAAGTCTCAACGATTGTTTGGCGGTGGGGTCAGGTCTTGGTTATTATTCGCTTTCGAGCATTCTGATTACCGAATATAAAGGGGTCGAACTCGGAACAATTGCGTTGTTGTCCAATATATTTCGCGAGATTATTACCTTGCTTTTTGCGCCGCTTATGGTGAAATATTTCGGAAATTTAGCTCCTATTTCGGCGGGAGGAGCTACCTCCATGGATACAACTTTTCCCATTATTGTACGTTCTTCGGGCAAGGAGTATGTTATTATTTCCATTTATCATGGATTTGTAATGGATTTCTCGGTGCCGTTTCTGATAACGCTGTGGTGTGGGATTTAATCAAATAAAACAAACTAAATAAGCAACAGTGACAACCAAATTATTTCGCCTTACATAAGTACTATAAACTATAAGAGCGTAATAACACACAACATCACAAACGAACATGAACCCAGAAACACCAAAACAAAAGCAAGTTATAGTATCACTTACATCTTTTCCTGAAGCGATACCGTTCGCCATACAAGCTATTAAATCCATTTTGAATGGTTCTGTTCTACCAGACAAGGTCATACTTTACCTGACGGCATCGCAATTTCCCGAAGGCAAAATCCCATCAGGACTCATGGAACTAGAAAAACACGCTGTATTCGAGGTCAGATTCTACGAAGAAAATATCCGCTCATACACCAAACTAATTCCAGCACTGAAAGATTTTCCGAACGACATAATCGTGACTATTGACGATGATATTTTGTACAACAAAAATATGTTGCGTGGTTTGCTTCATCTACACAAACAATATCCCAATGCAATTGTAGGGCACCGCGTAAGGCACTTGAAATTGAACGCTCCGTACCGTTCCTGGAAACGGTATAAGGAACACCGTTATTTCCTGAAAAGTCTAAAACCAAAGTTTGCAAATGTGCAAACCGGTGTGGGAGGAGTTTTATATCCGCCTCATTCACTCGACGCAAAGATGCTTGATTCAAAAATTTTTATGGAAATGGCTTCTACTGTCGACGACATCTGGTTCTGGGCTGCTGCTGTAGCAAATGGAACTAAAATTGCACCGGTACCTTTTGGCGAATATAAACTCAATGAGCTAAGAAAGCCAAAAGAGATTAGTTTATTTAATGTTAACGGAAGAACAGATAATGATGTTAACCGGATTGTTCTTGATAAAATTCTTAAAGAATATCCTGGAATAAAAGAAAAAATCGAACATGAAATTGAAATTGATAAAAAAACAAATATCTTTTTAGCTATAAAACGTTTCTTTGCTAAATTTTAAATAATTATGCCAGAACAAGAACAAGTTATCGTGTCCCTTACATCATTTCCTGCAGCAATTTGGTACGCCACCCAAGCTGTTAAATCTATTTTGGAGAATACTGTGTTACCTGATAAAGTTGTACTTTATTTAACTTATTCGCAATTTGGCGAGAATGGGATTCCCGATGAACTTCAAGATTTAGCAAACAGCAACCCTATTTTTGAAATCAAAAATTACGACGATGATATTCGCTCATACAGGAAATTGGTTCCTGCTCTGAATGATTTTCCTGATGATGTGATTGTTACGATTGACGATGATGTGTGGTACAACAAAAATATGCTACGCGACCTGTTGCGTTTACACAAGCAAATTCCTGATGCCATAATTGCCCATCGCGCCAAACGGATAAAAATAAACGCTCCATATCGTAAATGGGAAAAATACAGGTGGTATAGCTTTATGACAAAAAGGATTCATTCCGGTTTTAAAAATATTCAAACGGGTGTGGGAGGTGTACTGTATCCGCCGCATTCGTTAAAAAAGGAGATGATTGAACCTGAACTATTTAAAGCAATTGCTCCAACTACAGATGATATTTGGTTTTGGGCAGCAGCTGTGGCTAACGGAACTAAAATTATACCCGTTCCTTTCGGATATAACAAACCGAAGGGGCTTAAAAAGCCAAAGGCATTATCATTAAAAACAGTCAACTTTAAGTCCGGAACTGATTTAAATAGCGACTCGCTAAAAAAAATCATAGAAAGGTATCCAATAATAATTCAGAAAATTGAATCAGAAACTTGACGGAACATTAGCCAAATAAATTGTCAACCCCCGACACATAAAACAGCTCTACTCTTTGATATCGTTGAGGTCGTATTGATTAAAATATTCCAAATTACGCTGTTTAAGAGTTCTGGCTCTGCCTCTGGATCGTTTATTCAGGAATTCTTCGTATGATTTTACGGCATAATGATTGATGCGGATTACATCCTGCTGAGGCTCGCGATCGCGAAAATTCTTCTTTATGATTTCACCGTGCGAATCTACCGTACGCCCTGACATACGCGCCACCTCATGGCAACCGATGAAACAAAAAACGCGGCGAGGATTGACTATACTTTTCACATGACGATTCGAAATGTGATTGGGAAGCGAATGATACTTAAATCTGTCCATTACATTTCCTTCCGCTATTTCTCTTGCTCCTCCACTTCCGTAAATCAACCAATTTATTTCTACAGCCGGATAGGATTCAAATTTTCTTAAGAACTCCGGAATCGTTGCATCCTTTTGTGGCACAATAAATTCATCTAAATCAATTACGGCAATCCAGCGTGCATCCAAACGATGTTTTTCCAAGCAATCATCATACGCCAATAATTGCTGACGCTTCCCCGGAAAATATATATACTCTACAAGTCCCGAATTAATGTATGGTTCAAGAACTTCTTTTGTATTATCTGTACTTTCGTTGTCATAAATATAGAACTTTTCTACCCCTAATTTTTTGTGCCATTCTATCCATTCTTTGAAATAGGGTCCTTCGTTTTTTGCTATTGCACAAATAGTCAGATAATACTTCGGCGGTGATTTATCATGTTTCATCCGGCGCATGAGTTTTACAGCACGGCAAAGTCCGTAGCGCAAAATTCCGCGCCATCTATTCCGCGCCATTTTATTTGGAATAAGCCCTGCAATAAGCTCTGCAAACATTTTATTTATACGTGAAACTCTTTTCATCAAACGCAAATACTCGAGTTAAATTTCAAATTTCGACTTTTGTGGTAAAATACTTTCAAAAGCATTTTCAATATTTTCCATCACCTGCCCGTAATTCCGAATATGCACATTATCGTTCAAACAAATCAACGAATAGCTTTGGTCGGAAATTGCTTTTACTGCTTGTTTAGACCTCACCATAAGTGGAAACATTTTCGTGTCCTGGTAGGTATTATATGGCTCAAAATTTCCCTTACATATTTGCCATGTACGGAAAATTTCCGGCGTTAAATCATTTAACGCTCTGAATCTGTTCACCGATGTTTCGGTTAATTCTCTTCCGGCAACTGCCCAAACTTCTTCGAAAGTGCTTTTTAAATAAGGCTGTGCATTGTGAGGTGTACGTAAAGTCACAAATTTATTGTACGGTTTTAGGATATAATTCCAACGAGCCTTGGTTCCGTATGTTTTGTCGAACCATTTATCCCGATAATTAGCCATTACTTCTTTTTTATCGAAATGTTGGTTTATAATTCTGATATTGTTTTTAATACGCTTGTACCATTGCGACCAACTGGGATTGTAAAGAAATGCTGCAATATCGCAAGGCAAACCATTCCTGAAAAAGCGCTCTTGACCGATTGAATTTATAATATAAAAATCATCGTTAAAATACACAAAATGCTCCGATAAACCGGGTATTTTATGCAAATAACGTTCAATCACAACAGAGTTATAGCTTGGCAAGAATTCATTCGGAATGTAGTCTTTATGATCTACCAGATTAAGCTTGGGGTGATTCTCGTCTAACCAATCGGGCTTTTGCCCGCAGGTTACAAAATGAATTTTACGCACCCAGGGCGCGAAATTCTCAACACCTCTAAACCAGTACTTCAAAAAGCCATAATCCCGAAAACGAGCCACTGAGACTTCATTTTTCAAATTATTGATTTTTCCGGAATATTTGGCAAAATCTTTTTGCCAAATCGGGTCATTCATATCTACCCACGTAATTACAAAATCTATTTCCATTTTAGTTCCAAAGATATTATGACTTGCAAATTCTTTTAATAAAGATTTATTTCACCATTGCAAGCACTTTTACCTAGTCAACTTCCAGTGAACCTGTTTTTGCTTTATTTTTTAACGGGATAAATGAGTTAAATCCAACATAAAAAAAAGAACGGTTGAAACAAACCTACCAGATGATTTGTTTAACCGGTTCAAAGAATCCACTTTGCAGATGCAAATATATACGATTGGTTTTAATTAAAAAAGAAAAATATTGAAATATTTTTACAGGCAAAGAAAAATATTTTTTTTATCTTAGGATGAAGTACTTATTCATCCTTTTGTACCGCCTTTTTCAGAGAAACAGGTTTTAAAAACAACCCGGGCAGCCGACGTTTTTAATATCACTTTCTGCAAAATGTTTGCCTGAAAGAAGTTTCGATTGCGGAAAATTTTCCGTAATTTTGCACAGCTTTTAAAATAGTAAATAGTAAATAGTAAATAGTAAATAGTAAATAGTAAATGACTAAATAGTAAATATAATCATGGCAAAAGAATTTATATATCAGGATCCGTTCCCGATGGGGAAAGACAAAACCGAGTACTATTTGCTTACCAAAGAGCATGTATCGGTATCGGAATTTGAAGGACAGGAAATCCTCAAAGTTGAATCCGAAGGTCTTACCAAATTAGCGCATGCCGCCATGCGTGATTGCTCGTTTTTGCTTCGTCCCGAGCATCAAAAACAAGTGGCTGCAATTCTTGCCGACCCCGAAGCCAGCGACAACGATAAATATGTGGCTGTAACCATGCTTCGCAATGCCGAAATATCGGCCAAAGGTATTCTTCCTTTTTGCCAGGATACCGGAACCGCTACCGTTTATGCCAAAAAAGGGAATAATGTATGGACCAACGGAACTGATGAAGAAGCTTTATCGAAAGGTATTTATCAGACTTATACTGAAGAAAATCTGCGTTACTCGCAAAATGCGGCGCTTAATATGTACGACGAAGTGAACACAGGCACCAACCTGCCGGCCCAAATAGACCTGGTGGCAAGCCACGGAAACGAATATAAATTCCTCTTTATCGCTAAAGGCGGCGGCTCGGCCAATAAATCGTATCTTTTCCAGGAAACAAAAGCCCTGCTGAATCCGGCTTCGCTGGAAAAATTCCTGACCGAGAAAATGAAAACATTAGGTACGGCGGCTTGTCCTCCTTACCATATTGCCTTCGTAATCGGCGGCACTTCGGCCGATGCTTGTATGAAAACCGTGAAGCTGGCTTCGACTAAATATTACGACGAACTCCCAACGGTCGGAAACGAACTGGGCCAGGCTTTCCGCGACGTGGAAATGGAACAAAAAATTCTGAAACAAGCGCAGGTATCCGGCATCGGGGCTCAGTTTGGCGGAAAATATTTTGCACACGATATTCGCATCATTCGTTTATCGCGCCACGGCGCTTCCTGTTTTGTGGGCATGGGCGTTTCGTGTTCGGCCGATCGCAATATCAAGGGCAAAATCAACAAAGATGGCATTTGGGTTGAAAAACTCGAAGATAATCCGGGTCAATATATTCCTGAAGAATACCGTCAACAAGGCGAAGGCAATACGGTGAAAATAGACCTGAATATGCCAATGAAGGACATTTTGGCTACGTTGACCCAATATCCGGTTTCCACACGTTTGTCGTTGACAGGAACTATCGTGGTGGGTCGCGACATTGCCCATGCCAAACTCAAAGAATTGCTCGATGCAGGCAAGCCGCTTCCGCAATACGTGAAAGACCACCCGATTTATTACGCCGGTCCGGCCAAAACACCTAAAGGTATGCCTTCGGGTTCGTTTGGACCTACAACTGCCGGACGCATGGACTCGTATGTGGATTTATTCCAGGAAAACGGCGGCAGCATGATTATGATTGCCAAAGGCAACCGTAGCCAACAAGTTACCGATGCTTGTAAAAAACATGGCGGATTTTATTTAGGTTCGATTGGTGGCCCTGCAGCAATTTTGGCTCAGAACAGCATTAAGAAAGTGGAATGCCTCGAATATCCCGAGTTAGGAATGGAGGCTATCTGGAAAATTGAAGTGGTCGATTTCCCTGCTTTTATCTTAGTTGACGACAAAGGAAACGATTTCTTCAAACTGATTAAACCGAATCCGGTTTGTTAGCTTTTTAAAAAAACACAAGAGCCACATTTGTTCCGCGAAAGAACGGATGTGGCTTTCTTTTTTTATAGGAATGCATTCCTATTCTTTTCTCAACAGAAAAGTCTGCAAAAAAATTCATCAGACCTTTTTCTTCAGTTTCCCATACGGGGGTTACACATTAAATCGGAAGTGCAGGATATCACCGTCCTGTACCACATATTCTCTTCCTTCGACTCCGATTTTGCCTGCCTCGCGACATGCAGCCTCCGAACCTAAACGCACATAATCGGTATATTTAATCACTTCGGCGCGAATAAATCCTCTTTCGAAATCGGTATGAATAATGCCTGCGCACTGAGGCGCTTTGCTGCCGCGGGTAAAAGTCCAGGCTCGTGACTCGTCGGCTCCCGTTGTGAAGTAGGTTTGCAAATCGAGCAAATGATAAGCCGATTTAATCAGGCGAACGACGCCCGATTCCTGCAATCCGATTTCTTCGAGGAACATTTGGCGTTCTTCGTAGGTATCCAGTTCCGAAATTTCGGATTCGATTTTGGCGGCTACCACCAGCAGGTCGGCGCCTTCTTCTTTAATCGCTTCACGCACCTGGTCGACGTAAGCATTGCCCGTTACGGCTGACTTTTCGTCCACATTGCAAACGTAAAGCACCGGCTTATCGGTCAGCAAAAATAAATCTGCAGCCAGCTTTCGATCATCTTTGTTGTCTAATTTGACTGTACGCGCCGATTTGCCTTGTTCCAAAGCAGTTTTATACTGAAGTAAAATATCGTAAAGCCGTTTAGCTTGTTTATCTCCACCGGTCTGTGCCTGTTTTTGTACTTTGGTCAACTGTCTGTCAACAGTGTCAAGGTCTTTCAGTTGTAGCTCAAAATCGATAATCTCCTTATCGCGTACAGGATTAACGCTTCCATCAACATGCACCACGTTTTCGTCATCAAAGCAACGTAGTACGTGTAAAATTGCATCGGTTTCGCGGATATTCGCCAGAAACTTATTGCCAAGGCCTTCGCCTTTGCTGGCACCTTTTACCAAACCCGCGATATCGACAATCTCTACCGTGGTGGGAATTACCCTTTGCGGTTTGTCAATTTCCGCCAGTTTCGTCAAACGTTCGTCGGGCACGGTAATTACGCCAACGTTCGGTTCGATGGTACAAAAAGGGAAGTTCGCCGCCTGGGCTTTAGCATTCGAAAGACAGTTGAAAAGGGTAGATTTGCCTACATTGGGTAAACCCACGATTCCACATTGAAGAGCCATATATTGAATAGTTTGTCTCGCCTATGGCAAGATGAAAGTTTGAAGTACGGTCTTTTTAACTTTTTGACAGATAATTACTTTAAATAAAATAGATTATTGAAATTCCGGACTGCAAAGATAGGCAAAATAGACGAAATATAGCTAAGACGGGACGCTCAATAATTCAATTTGGCTGATTATTTGGAAGTTTTCAGATAACGGCTTGCAAATTCGATAAAAGTCGGCCAGTTAGGAGCAGGAGTATGTCCGCCGGTATGCTGGCGAAAAGCCAAGTCTCCCTCCAACAAAGCTGTGCCAACAGGAGGATAAATGTCAGTTTCAAGTCCTTTTTTACCAAGAAGTTTATAAACAGCTCCGGCATGAACGGTTGCCATGAACATTCCGCGTGAATCGACCCAGGCATCTCCTTTTTCACCCCCGCTGATAAAAACGGGACGTGGTGCACAAAGAGCAATGAGTTCGTGTGCGTCCACAGGTAAATCCTTTGGTGTTAACGGTCCGGCATATTTTATAAAATTACCCGCCATCCAATGATATTCACCGGTTCCGGCAACGTTTTCAACAAGCTCGCCAAAGTTTCGCCTGTGAAGTTTCGCCCCACCTTCACCTGATGAACTGATAAATGCAATGGCAAACCGTGTATCGTAAGCCATAGTCACCAAAGCCGCTTTCCCAAAACGTGAATGACCTTCTATGCCTACTTGTTTTGCATTTACGGTTTTATCAGTTTCGAAATAATCAAGTGCACGGCTCGCACCCCATGCCCACGCACGCAAGGCTCCCCAGTCATCAGGTTTTCGGAATTGTCCTTTATTGGTTATGCCTATAACTCCTTGTGTCAGACCAGCTCCATGGTCTGCCTGAACAGAGTAGGGATACAGAATGGCAAATCCCCAGCCTTTTTCGAGTACTTGCTGTTGCCAATCGGGTTCTTTGGCGGTTTGAGCAGGTGACGGCAAAGCAAAACCTTTAGGAAATTTAAAGCCGAATTCCATAATTACCGGAACCGGCGTTGTTATTTGAGCCAGCGTTGTCAGACTCAATTGTATGTCGACTGAAATAGTCGGGTAAGCCGAATTATCAACATGACCAATCAGTATTTTTGTAATAACAGGAATATTTCCAACGGTATCGTTTTTTATTTGGATAATTTCCCAGCTTACTTTGGGCGTGTCTTTCGGTACGCGACCATAAATCTCCCTGTCAAAATCTTCTATGATTTCAGGCCGACGTTTCTCCCACCACATTTGCGCCGAAGTAACTCTTTTTCCATTATTCAAAGTTAACGGATCGGGTAAAGAAGGATAAGGGTTGGCTTTTGCTTCATCATAGTTGGCAGCATTGGGGGCGGTTGGATTATTTCCATTAGCGCCAGGTCGCAACGAGTTGATATGTAATTGTTCCAGCATGTTCCGGTGATCTTTTTCAGTAAGCCTGTTCAGACTATCCATCGCTTCCCGTGAAAACTGCGCAAAAACACTTTGACCCGCGATAAGAATAAAGCAAAGAAAGCTAATCAGATTTTTCATAAACTAAATTTTTGAATTGAAGTTTTAATGTAAAAGTGAACTCAAGTTTTGATTTACAAAGATTCAAATAAATTTTATTACGACAAAATTGAATCCGACAATTTTTCGAGTAAAAATTAGTTTTTCGTGAATCTTTCTGTCATTCTGTCACCAAAGACTCGTTGGCATTTTTTTTGTCAAAGCAGAACGCCGGATACAACATAACAAATTAATCAATTAAACATATAACTAACAATGGCAAAAGGAAACATTGGGGTAACGAGCGATAATATTTTCCCCGTTATCAAGAAATTTTTGTATAGCGATCACGAGATTTTTTTGCGTGAATTAGTGTCGAATGCAGTGGATGCGACCCAAAAACTGAAAACACTGTCTTCGGTGGGCGAATTTAAAGGCGAACTGGGAGACCTGACCGTACATATTTCGGTTGATAAAAAGAAAGGCACATTAACTATTTCCGATCGTGGAATCGGTATGACCGGAGAAGAAATTGAGAAGTATATCAACCAGATTGCATTTTCGGGAGCCGAAGAGTTTCTGGAAAAATATAAAAATGATGCGCAGGCCATTATCGGTCATTTCGGATTGGGATTTTATTCGTCGTTTATGGTGTCGAAAAAAGTGGAAATCTTTACCCAGTCGTACAAAGAAGACACCACCGCTCAACATTGGTCGTGCAAAGGCGATCCGGAATACACCCTGGAAGATACCATCAGATCAGACCGTGGAACCGATATCGTGTTGCACATCGACGACGAAAACAAAGACTTCCTCGAAGAATCGAAAATCCAGGAATTACTCACCAAATACTGCAAATTTCTTCCTGTTGAAATTGCTTTTGGAAAAAAGAAAGAATGGAAAGATGGCAAAAACGTGGAAACCGACCAGGACAACATTATCAACAACACCAATCCTGCCTGGACCCGCAAACCTGCCGACCTGAAAGACGAAGATTACACCGCTTTCTATCGCGACCTGTATCCTATGAGCGAAGATCCGCTTTTCCATATTCACCTCAACGTGGATTACCCGTTCAACCTGACCGGGATTCTTTATTTCCCTAAGATTAAGAATAACATTGATATTCAACGTAATAAAATTCAATTGTATTGTAACCAGGTATATGTAACCGACCATGTGGAAAATATTGTGCCTGAATACTTAACATTATTACACGGTGTGATTGATTCGCCGGATATTCCGCTGAACGTGTCGCGCAGTTATTTGCAAAGCGATGCCAACGTGAAAAAGATTTCGAGCCATATTACCAAAAAAGTGGCCGACCGCCTGGCTGAAATTTTCAAAACCGACCGTCCCAATTTTGAAGAAAAATGGGATAACCTGAAAATTTTCATTCAATACGGAATGCTTAGCGATGAAAAATTTTACGAACGTGCCGAAAAATTTGCTTTGCTTAAAAATGTGGATGGTAAATACTTTACTTTCGAGGAATATAAATCTTTGACCGGCGAAAATCAAAAAGACAAAAACGGCGACCTGATTTATCTTTATGCTAACAACGCCGATGAACAATACAGTTATATCCAGCATGCCAAGGACAAAGGGTATGATGTGCTGATTATGGACGGACAATTGGATGTTCATGTGCTAAGCCAGTTGGAACAGAAATTCGAGAAGACCCGTTTTGTGCGCGTTGACAGCGATGTAATTGATAAAGTGATTCAAAAAGAAGAAGTGGCGAAAGTTGCATTGACCGATGATCAGCGCGATGCATTGGTAACGGTTTTCGATTCCCAACTTCCAAACGTAGAGAAAGCTAACTTTATTGTTACTTTCGAGCAGCTATCGCCAACCGCCAACCCTGTTTTCGTTACGCAAAACGAATTTATGCGCCGCATGAAAGAAATGTCGGCTTTGCAGGGCGGCATGATGAGTTTTTACGGCGAAATGCCCGACAGTTATAACTTAGTTGTCAATACGGCGCATCCGGTGATTGATAAACTGCTGAAAGATGAGGAAGCTGCCTGTGGAGCTGAAGTGAGTCCCGTAATAATAGCACTTGCCGAAGTGAAAGCGAAACACGATAAGTTGAAAGATAGCCAAAAGGGCAAAAAAGATGAAGAAATCCCTGCTGCCGAAAAGGATGAACTGAACGAACTGGCTAAGCAAATAGATGAATTGGGCGAGAAGAAAAAATCGGTATTCAAAGCGTTTGCTGCCGAAAACAAGCAAGTGCGCCAGTTGATTGATTTGGCTCTGTTGGCTAACAATATGCTGAAAGGCGAGGCTTTGGCAAACTTTGTAAAAAGAAGCGTGGAATTGATGTAAAGTATATTCTGTCAGGTAGATATAAAAAAGGCGTGGGTTTTCACGCCTTTTTTAATGTCATTTTGTTTCAGTTATTCCTGAAATACATTCCACGGATATTGTTTCCTTGTTACACAAAATTCACCTTCTTTCAATTCCGACAGGTCGATGTTGAAAATCAGTTTGTCCATATTGCCGGTATAAGGTTCGATGAATTTGATTACATATTTTTCTCTTGGAACATTATTGAGCGTGTAAATCAGGTCGTACAAGCAATTGCAATTACACGACGCGCTTTCTTCCTGTTCTTTGATTTCCAGTGTGTCATTCTTCTGCGTAATTATACATGTAATTGCTCCCGGACAGCAGTTAAAACCTGCATTGTTGTGGGTAAGCATCAGTGTTTCTTCTTTTTCATCATAAAAATACTGAATGCAACTCAGGCTGTCGTCGATAGGAGCTCTCGGGACAGCTCCTTTTACATTAAAGGCTTCTGAACCCTTACATTCGCTGATTTGGCTCAGCTCGCCGCTGACAGGATATTTCAGCGTTTCGCACGAAGCTAACGTAATCAACAGAATTGAAATAAAAAGTAAGAATTGCGTTTTCATACGTAAATAATCTGTTAATAACGAGCAAACCGCCCGTTTTTTGTTTTAAAAATCTGTATTTTATTACTTTTTACACAAAAGAAAAGAGAGCACTTGTCAGAAGGCAAATGCGACAATTGGTTTTTGTTGGAATG
>JAJFVH010000138.1 GCA_021371875.1 Bacteroidales bacterium | reverse complement strand
GCTAAAGTAATGAAAAATAATGATATACGCAATATATCAAAGAACTTTTTTTGGGTTATTTTACCCAATTATATGACTTTTTTTTAAAACAAATTATTAATCAATAAAACTGTCTGCTCAGACTTTTCGGAGTGGACTCATTTATTTAAATCTTATTTTTGCAAAATAAAACTGTTCGGTAAATTAATTATCAATACTGAAATTTATATGGAAAAACGAAAATTAATTGTTCTTACCGGCGCCGGCATGAGCGCCGAAAGCGGCATTTCTACTTTTCGCGGTGCAGGCGGATTGTGGGAAAAACATCCGGTGGAAGAGGTGGCAACCCCTGAAGGATGGAGACGGAATCCTCAGTTGGTACTCGATTTTTACAATCAGCGACGCAAGCAATTACTTACAGTGGAGCCTAACGCCGGACATTTTGCATTAGCTGAATTTGAAAAGGATTTCGATGTTCAAATCATTACACAAAATGTAGATAATCTGCACGAACGGGCAGGAAGCTCAAAGGTTTTACACCTTCACGGCGAACTTACCAAAGTCCGTTCCACCGGACCAGGAGAAGAAGTTTTCGACCTCTCGCCTGAAAACTACGAAACTCATCTTGGCGACAAATGCCCCAGGGGCTATCAGCTCCGTCCGCATATCGTATGGTTTGGCGAAGCAGTTCCCGAAATTGAAAATGCCATTACGCTTGCCGAACAGGCTGATGTTTTTCTTATTATCGGAACATCGTTAAATGTTTATCCGGCTGCCGGATTACTTCATTATGTGCCGCAAGCCACTCCTGTTTATCTGATCGATCCGAACGAAGTAATTGCTTATAACCGGAACATAACTGTGATAAAGAAAGGAGCAGGCGAGGGTTTGAAAGAGTTCGGAAAATTGTTTTCCGCAATAATATAACAACTTGCATTTTACCATCAGAATAAAAGTAACAAAATCAGAAAATAAGTTGCTATAATATAAAAACCATAGTCCATATTTTCGGAGTTGCAAATTTCTTTTCAATTAATTGAAAAGAAATTTGTATTTTTGCAGACCAGTTTACAGTTTTCCAATTGTAAATCTATAAATTGTAAATCAAAACGATGAGTGTTGTAGAAAAAATAAAATCGGCAAAAAACACGGCTTTTTCGTTCGAATTGTTACCTCCTTTGAAAGGCAACGGTATTGATGGCGTATATCGTACTATCGACGCACTGCGCGAGTTTGATCCGAAATATATTAACATAACTACGCATCGTAGCGAGTTGGTTTTCAGGGAAACAGCCAACGGACTTTTCGAACGTGTGGCCGAGCGCCATCGTCCGGGAACGGTGGCTATTGCAGCCGTCATTCAGAATAAATACAAAATTCCGGTGGTGCCACATATTATTTGCAGCGGATTTACACGCGAAGAAACCGAATACACGCTTATTGATTTGCAGTTTCTGGGAATTACCGATCTTTTACTGCTCCGTGGCGATAAAGCCAAACACGAAAAAGAATTTTCGCCCTCGGGTCATGCTCACGCCACCGAATTGCAGGCGCAAGTGAATAAATTTAATGAAGGCCTGTTTTTAGATGGTTCGAAAATGAAATCCGGCATTACCCCTTTTTCGTACGGAATGGCTTGCTATCCCGAAAAACATGAAGAAGCGCCTAACCTGGACTCGGATTTGGTTTACGCCAAACAAAAAGTAGACGAGGGAGCCGAATATTTAGTTACCCAAATGTTTTTCGATAACGCGAAATATTACGAATTTGTGGATAAATGCCGTAATAAGGGCATTGATGTACCTATTATTCCGGGGTTGAAACCTGTCACATTTATGAACCAACTGACCGTGCTGCCTAAGATTTTCCATACCGATATTCCGGAAGATTTTGCTACGGCTCTGCGCAAATGTAAAACCGATGCGGAAGCCGCCGAAGTGGGTGTCGAATGGTGCACTATTCAGGCGAAAGACCTGATTTCAAAAGGGGTTCAGAGCATTCATTTTTATAGCATGATGGCAACACAAAGTGTGAAGCGGGTGGCGCAAGCGGTGTATTGATTTAACTTTTGATACAAAGACAAGATATAATTTTTTTCTTAATTTTCTTTAAACAAGCAATATAAATCAAGCTTCAAGTGTTTGTTTAATTACAGTATTAATTTAGTTCGCCCTGTAAGGGTTTAATCATGAGTTTTTTATCCTTTATTATTATTTTAGTCCTGTTTCTCGGATTGTTTATCATACTTTCCGTGTTGGGCATTGTACGTTCCGTTTTGAGTTCTATCTTCAGTTTCGGCAAGCATAAAAACACTTACCAAACCGAACCAAACCAATCGTATGGATCCAATTCAAAACAAAAATCCAAAGTTTTTGAGAAAAACGAAGGTGAGTATGTGGATTATGAAGAAGTAAAAAAATAAAATATTTTTTTATTACCTGCAAACATGCTGTTTGTTATTTGCTTGTTGTTGTTGTGGTGGTGGTGGTGGTGGTGTTATTAGTTATTATGCAGAAAAGACAAATAACGCCGAAGGCGAATAAGTTGTTAACTTATCACGTATTCTACTTCTTTAAAATAAAATCCCCGCTTTTCACCCGCCTTGGTTTCGAGTTCGAGCTTGCCGTCGGGATAAATTTTGTCAATTTTTGCTTCGAAAGTTTCACCTTCGGCGCGAAACAGGTGAAAACCTTCTTTTCGGTATAAGCTTTCAGCATAGCCTTTCCGTATCTCGGCATAATCCATTAAAATGTATAAATTGCCGATATTATTGCAAATATCATTCAATATCGGCTTCAGGGCAATGCGTTTTCCGGTGATTTGACACAATGAAACCGGATTCGGTGCATCGCTGATAAATGTTTTTTGGTTGATGTTTAATCCCACGCCAATCACTGTCCATTTAATTTTACCCGACTGCAAAGAATTTTCAATCAATATTCCGCCGATCTTTTTGTCGTTCCAGTAAATATCGTTGGGCCATTTGATGCTGAAACCATC
>JAJFVH010000097.1 GCA_021371875.1 Bacteroidales bacterium | reverse complement strand
GTCCGAAAGGCTTTGAGCGCCTTTCCGCGCCATTTTCTCCCTCGGACGATCGTCTTCCGACCATTCGCGGATTGTTAAACGCCTTTCATCGGTTACCATGTGCCAAAAGTACGAAAAAAGTTTTTGATATTTATATTTTTTTGTTAACAACATTATAAAACGAACGAAATTAGCCAACACAAGAATAAAAGCATTCAATCCGTTTGACCGCCCGAAGCAGTGGCCGGACGGTCATCGCAAACAATCATTGTTTTTACGTGAAAAATTATGCCGTTTATTATATTTCGCCTGTACAACAAAAATATGTAACCACTCAGCACCCTTTATTTTTATAACCTTTTGATTTTCAGTTCGACTTTGTCGAACTGAAAATCAAAAGGAGGGGGATTGTTTCATTATCCCCCAGTTGCGCTTCGCTTACTGGGGGTTATGCATATTTAGCCCTGTCGGGGCAAAGAGTTTAAATACATAACAATCAACTAAATGGCTGATTATTATCAAATTTATTAGGGTGCTGAGTAGTTACAAAGAATCATGGTTCTGGTATATAAAAAACATAAAGAAGAATTTAACTTCGTTACACTGTAGAGGCAACATTTCTACCGTTCAATTAACTTTTTATACACCATTTCGTAAGTAGGAGTCGCTACACCATGTTTCTTTCCCATATCAATTACAATTTTTGTCAGCGTATCCAGTTCGGTATTCCGTCCTGCTTTGAAGTCGCTGTGCATCGATGAAGTGGCGCCGAAAGGCAATCGTTCGATATGATGAACAGCTGTGTCAACAATATCGGTATCAAAAACAACTCCCTCGGCTTTTGCTACGGCAGCCACTTCATTTAAAAACGCAATTGTTGTAGCTTTGCGCTTTTCATCGGTGAGTAAATCACGAAAACCGACATTGAAATAGGAAGTCAGCGAGGCTGTTGTAGATATAAAAATAAACTTACGCCAGATATTCATGCGGATGTTTTCGCTGAAAAATGCCTTTATTCCGGCATCTTTCATTAATTTTTCCATAAACAACAACCGTTTTGAAGTCTGATCCTCATAACCGAAAAATAAATCGTGTAGGCCGCCCGAACTTTCTACTACACCGGGTTCGTTCAGTCGTCCGACTATATACACACAGCCATTCCACACTTCGGTTCCGGGCAATAGAGTCCTGATTCTCTCACTGATATCAGCGCCGTTAAGCAATGGCAAAATAACTGTTTCATTTCCTACACAGGGTTTAATTTGCTCAATGGTAGCATGCAAGTCGTAACTTTTGGTACACAGGATCACATAATCGGCCGTCCCAATTTCCAACACATTATCGGTTGCCAGAGTCGGGCGGGCAACAAATGTTTCTGTTTCAGTAATCACGGTTAATCCGTTTTCTTTCACTTTCTGCAGGTGCGCTCCGCGTGCCACAAAATATATCTCAATTTCAGGGTGACCGGCGTATTGTTTAGCCAACAATCCACCGTAATACCCTCCTACTCCGCCAAGTCCTACAATTACTATCTTTGTTTTCATATTGTAAATAAAGCCCCCGAACCCCCGAAAGGGGAAACAGGAAAATTTCCTGAAATCAAGTCTAATTACTTACTTACTTACTTACTTACTTACTTACTTACTTATTAGTAGGTAATGTATTCAAATAAGGAAATTTTATGCTATGTTTTTAAATTCAGGTTGCAAAGATACCCTTTTTCCGAAAAATATAACCAGAAAAAAGAAAAAAACCCCGAAGATCAAGGTGTCTTACGGGGTTCTTAATACAAATATAATTCTGTTTATCTTCCTGACTGAATAATATAATCTTTTAACTCATTATTAAAATTGTCACTGTCAATCAAATCTTCCATATTGATATGCAAACGGAAACGCCAGCTAAATTTTGAATTGGAAGGCACGTTTATTCGTTCCTCGTGCGGATTCTCACGGCGTACAGTGTCCGAAATGCTTAGTAAGTCCTGCATTTGGAAAATTGCCCACATAGCAGGCGAATAAAGATGTTGCAATAAAATATCCCTGCAAATCCACCAGTCGCAGAAATAAGGCGCTTCGCCCCAGTGACCGAGTTGTGAATTATAGAACCGTTGCGTTACACCCCTATCCTCTTCCCACCAACCGCGGATGGTGCTCATATCGTGTGTCGACGGAGTTACCACAGACAAATACGGAGCATCGGCCGGATGAAAGAATTCAATTTTATCCGATTTAGGCGCGCGTTGCACCTCGAGACTTAATATACCGAGTTCTTTCATAACAGTTGTCACGCAATGGGTCATCATGCCCAAATCTTCGCCACAAATCAACATGTTGGTAGCACGTTTCAGCGCCGGCAGTTTCTCCATGCCCGACTGATACCAGTAAGCATCCTGACGGCGATAGAAATAGTCGATATACAGTTCGCTCAATTTGTTTTTTGTATAATCATCCAAATCCTGAAAAGAGCGCAGGTTTTCCATGCCATAACGCGGGTAAAATTGTGTTCCGTCGGTACCTTCAACTTCAAAGAACAATACGTTTGAAATTAAATCGAACAAACCCCATTTTACACGTTCCGAAATTTTTCCATTAGCAAACATCTTTTCAACGTTTTGCTGACTCAAATAAGGAGTTTTCAGGTGCAAAACCCAACCATCTTCAATCTGCAAACAATTGGCTTTGACCCACTGAGCTTCTTCCCCGAAAAAATCCCAGAGAATTGCGTCGGTAATGTAAGGTTTGCAAAAACGGTTGTAGTCGAACCAGATGCCTTTTTCGGCAAACTCATTAATGTGCACCGGTGTGGAAGGAAACAAGTGTCCCATAATGCCTTCCACCTGCTGTATTGGAATTTGCCAGATACGGAAAAACCCGAGGATATGGTCGATACGGAAAGTATCGAAATAATAGGACATTTGAGTTAATCGCTTTTTCCACCAGTCGAAACCGCTACGTTTAATCATGTCCCAGTTATAAGTAGGGAGTTCCCAGTTCTGACCCTTCATGGCAAACATATCGGGCGGCGCACCGGCCTGCATGTGCATGTGGAAAAGTTCAGGCGAAACCCAGGTGTCCACACTGTTGCGGTTTACGCCGATAGGTATATCGCCTTTCAGCACAATGCCATGTGCATGTGCATATTCGGCGGCTTTCGAGAGTTGTACGTGTAAATGATACTGAATAAAATAATTCACGGCAACATCATCGAATCCAGGTAATTCAGGGGAGGTTAATTCTGCAATTTTTGTTTTATCGAAGCGGGCATAATCTTTCCACTGACGATAATCGGAGGTTCCGTATTGGTCGCGCAACACGCAATAAGCGGCATAAGGAACCAACCAGAATTCATTTTTTTCAAAAAAGGATTGAAATTCTTTATTATTCAAAAATTTATCTTTTTGAATAAGATATAATTCCTTGGCATATTGCAATTTAAAATTGATTACATCTAAAAATGCAATCAATTCCTGCGCATTCAGTTCGGGTTGACGGGTTTTATATGCTTGTTGCAACGGATGACTTGCCGGGAGTTTGCCCATAGCCGGCAAGTTCAGGAACAGGGGATTCAGCGCAAATGCCGAAATAGCGGCATAAGGCAACACGTCGGCGTCAGTGTGCGTCCCGATGGTATCATTCAAAGGCAAAACCTGAATAAGTTTAATTCCTACCTTTTCTGCCCAGTCAACTAAAAATAATAAATCGCCAAAATCGCCGACGCCGAAACTTTTTTTAGTACGGATACTGAAAACTGGCAAGCCAACGCCAACGCCACGCCACGATTGAGCCTGAACGCGGATAAAACCATCATTCAGTTGAACAATAGTTTTTGATGAATTCATACTCGGTGCAACCCGATCCGCGCCTGACTCGAAAAAACAGAATTTTTTATCCTCAGGATCATAAAGCCCGTATTTATAATAAGCTTCGCCTTGCACTTTACTTAAATCAATTTCGGTTTGCCAGTATCCTTCGTTAGTTTTACGTAATAAAACGGGATGTTTTGTAGACCAACTCCCCATTGCTTTACAATCACCAATGACACATACCACCTGATTTTTAGTAATTAAAGGAGCTTTCACTTTAAAGATATGGGTAAATCCTTCCGGTTTTTTTGCCGTGTCGGGTTCATGTTCGTCGCGTAATAAAACTTGGGCAAACGGAGCGCTCAAAAAAGTATTCTCAACAATAGCCGGCGAGTTCCATTGATCGAAACAGAAGAAATGCTCGGGGCTTTTCGAATCGAAACTGAGTTTACGCTCATCACCCCATTCTTCGTTGTACTGCCCGGTTTGTTCTGTAAAAAGAACATACTTGTATTTTAATTCGAATGAATCGTCGTGCACAATATCAATTTCGCCTATCCAATCTTCTTTGTGCTGAAAATTGAGCAATAATGCCCGGGATAAATCACCGTTTCCCAGTTCAGGAATATTACCCGTAACAAGCAGGCGTTGCCCCCAATAGGTAAAATATGATATTTTGAAGTGTATTTTCATAGGATATTGAAATTTAGTTGATTGTAATGTCAACTTGTAAATCACATTTCAAAAGTAGTGTTATTTTTACAATTCGACTTTTTTAAGAATGAAAAACACGCAGATTTTAATTTCAAACGTTTGCGGAAAGAAATTACAAACCAATAATTTAATGATATGCGACCTTTCCGGTTTTTTAAACAAACGAATTCGACAGAAAGAACAGTGTTTCTAACTCATGAATATTCATTTAATTTTTAAGGATAATTCTGTTATGATTTAAAATATATTTACGTACTTTTGCAAGAAATTTCTGTAACCCTAAAAACAGATTCAGTTCATGTCAGTAACTACTGCCCCCTTCAAAATTTTTTCAGGCACAAACAGTCGCTATTTGGCCGAGAAAATATGCAAAAGTTTAGGTTGTCCGTTAGGCAATATGAAAATTGAGCATTTTTCGGATGGCGAATTTTCGGTTTCTTATGAAGAGTCTATTCGTGGTCAATACATTTATCTGGTTCAATCTACTTTCCCGAATTCGGACAATTTAATGGAGCTGTTGCTAATGATCGATGCAGCCAAACGCGCGTCTGCCTACAAGATCATTGCTGTAATTCCTTATTTCGGTTGGGCGCGCCAGGACAGGAAAGACAAACCGCGTGTATCCATAGGAGCAAAGCTGATAGCCGATATGCTCAGCGTGGCAGGAGTCGACCGTATTATTACGATGGACTTACATGCCGATCAGATTCAGGGTTTCTTCGATGTGCCGGTCGATCATTTGTATGCTTCCACCATTTTTGTTCCTTATATTAAATCGTTAAAACTCGATAATCTGGTTATCGGATCGCCCGATGTTGGTGGTACCAAACGCGCCGGTTCGTATGCCAAGCATCTCGATGTGCCCATGGTATTAGGACATAAAACCCGTGAGAAAGCGAATGTAGTGAGCGAAATGCGCATTATTGGCGATGTAACCGGTAAAGATGTAATTATTGTGGATGACATGGCCGACACGGCCGGAACTCTTTGCAAAGCAGCCAATTTGATTATGGAAACCGGCGCTAACAGTGTAAGAGCCATTGTATCGCATGGAGTAATGTCGGGCAAGGCGATCGAAAATATTATGGATTCGGCTTTAACCGAAATTGCTTTTACCGACTCCATTCCTTTCGACTGCCAAAGATGTTCGAAAGTAAAAATCCTGACTATTGCCGATATGTTTGCCGATACGATTTATCGCGTACAGGAACATAAATCGATTAGTGAACAATATCTGTTGTAATACCCAGGATAGAAAGTTATACAAAACAAAGACTCCCGATTGAATATTCAATCGGGAGTCTTTGTTTCGTTTTCCTATCTCTTATCGGCAATCCCGTAAGCCACCCAGTTGATCTGAGGTTCGGCCAGTTTTACGGTTTTTTTACCGAGAGCGTAGCTTTGTTGAAGTTTAGCCTTCAGCAAGTCTAATTCGGCAGTTTTCGATTTCAGTTCACTTTTCAGGCGTTCCTGTTCTTTGTTCAGCCTGTCGGCCTCTTGTACATCAGCATCCAATTCATTGGTGTAAGCCGGAAGTTCAAGTCCGTAACGGCTTATTTTTTCCGCATTCAATTTAATGTTCGCCGACAATACGGTGCAACTGGCAAACAAATCGCTTAACGACATTTTTGTTGATTCTGTAGCCATAGAGCAAATAGTATTAAATTATGATTGAATAGAAAATATGATAACAACATTAAAAACAAATGAGGCTATCTGTTTGTTTTCTGGAGGTTTAAAATTATTTTTAATCGAAAACACCAGCAACGAAGCTAATAGCACCACCTATGAGAGTGGTTGCTGGCGCTATGGAATCGATAGGTGGTAAAATCAACGCCATTGCTGGCGCTATGGAACCCATAGGTGGTGATATAGGCGCCATTGCTGGCGCTATGGAAATGATAGGTGGTGATATATCAGCACAATTAATGATGTGAGCGAATTGGATTTGTGCGCGCGATATAAGCACAAAAAAACTCCCGTACATTTTTTGATTTGTACGGGAGTTTTTTTGATTATCGGAAATTGATTATTTGTTTTTTAATAGATTACCACATTTTTCACCTCCCAGGTAGCAGCATCACCGGCAATACTTGTATATTTAAATGCAATCCGAACCTTATTTTTCCCCGCCATGCTGCTAATATCGGCATTTCCCGAAGATACGAAAGTCCAGTTATTTCCGGCAGGATAAGTTGGAACAATCACTCTGGTCCAGGTTGCAGATGCCGGCAAACCGCTTTGATAATCGGACGACATCCAAACTGATATATAGTTCAGTTTATTGGCAGCATTAGCCACATAATTTAACGCATGATCGAACATAAGTGTTGCCGAAGTTACTTTGGACAAGTCGATTGCCGGAGAAATCAGCCAACTTTCCGATTCGTAATCAGTCGGACTTTTGTAAGCGCTCGCAGTCATGCCGTAAGTGGCGGTCGGAGTCCAGATATATGATAAAGCGGCTGGCATGTTTACATTTTCGATCGTAAAATTACCCTTGCTCGAATTTGCAAAAGTTTCCGAAAAAATAGCTTTAATCGGTTTTGTACCGCCGCTGGTACCATCTTCGAATTTATAGTACGAAACACTTTTTAATCCCGGAGCGCTAAAATAAGAACTAAGCATACCATACATGGTTACTTTTTTACCGAGGTTGGCTTTGTTTGCCGTAAGGTTTAATCCTGTACGCACAGCACCTGAAGGTAACTGGACTGCCATTGATTTAGCAACATAAATCTGTGATAAAGCATTGGTATCGGCTATCAATATATTTGTAGCTTGCGTACAGGTGTCGGCGCTGAAGTGATAGGTAGTTTGAACGCCCGACCATAGGTAACCGATAATATAACCTTCGACCCATGCAGAAGCGTTTGTCTGATTCAACATAGCTTCCTGCACAGTAAAAGGAAATTCCTCGCTCCCATCGTTACCTACAACAATTTCGGCTTCACCTTTTTCAACCAAAAAGTTTTTGATTTCCCATGTTCCGGCTTTTTTTGAAGTGGATACATATTTAAAAGCGATTTTTACCTTTTGACCTGTATATTGAGTCAGACTTATTTGGCCTGAATTACCAAAAGTCCAACTTCCGGGATCGGAAAATGTTTTTGTTGTCAACTGAGTCCAGGTGGCGGTGGCAGGTAAATTGCCGGTTACATAGTCCGTCGAAATCCAAACTGTAACATCTGTGAGGATGTTAGCAAAATAGCGGGCGGCGTGGTCGAATGAGAAGTGCGCGGCGGAAAGCCCGGTTAAATCAATCTCAGGAGAAATTAACCAGTCTTCATTTGCATAGTCTGTCGGACTTACATAGCCCGACATAATGACATATTTACTACTGTTGTAAACCCATTGCTGTTCACCTGAAACATTTTGCGTAGTAAATTCGCCCAAATCGTTTTCAAATGTTTCGGAATAAATAACATTATTGGTGTCTTCTATTACCTCGAATGCCGATTCATCCAGATTAGAACAACCCACCAAAGCAAGAGCGAGGGTGCCGATGAGCAATTTATATTTATTGAAATTCTTCATTTTATTTTCAATTTATAGTTTAAAGACTTATTTTACACTCTCGATATAGTTTTCGAATCCAGCGCCCAGATCGCCCAGGGTTCTCAACGTAAGCTGCCAGTCGCCGGCATCGTCGGTATAATTCCGGTACCAGCCTATAATCACCGTGATATTGCCTCGATAGGTTGAAGCAGGTAATTTATAGCCGGCAAATTTAGCATATTCGCTTGTGGCAATTATAATCGTACCTGTGCCATCGGTAATATCCCTTGATTGGGGATAACCGACGCCATCGGTTGAAGGAGCAAAAATCATGTCGGCATCCGATAAAATTTTACCATCTTCACGGCCGGTAAAATACGCATTTTTAATACAAACGAGTTTATTCACCAGTTTTTTATAACTGGAAGCTCTGATTTGGGCAATGGTCATGGTATCAGGCACGATAACTGATGGATCGGGCATGCCATAAGCATGAATATGCGATTGGGCAACAGGCAATGGCATTCGTCCCGGTTCAATTCGGTAAATGGTATCTCCGGTCGATTTTTTCACTTTGAACCTCTCGGTATTGATATATTTCAGACCAATCTGAGGTGATTCGCCATATTTTCCGACATATAAATCGTTGCAACGAATCCACACTTTCTGACCGATCGGATAGACTCCCGATAAGCCCGAAGCGTCTATCGATATTTTGATAGCTTGTCCGTTCGGAGTGTTTTCCTGAACTACAAAATACTTATATACATTTCCTTCCGTGTCAGTTGAAGTAATGTATCCGCTTATCACGACTTCTCTGTTTGCTTTAATTAAATCGGCAGTATATAAACCGCCCAAATATCTTACTGTATCGGAATAAGCGTCAGCATCAGTCATGAATTCCGTTTTCAGTTGTTCGATGGTGTATGTTGTTGTCAACGAATCGCCCATCAGTTTATCCACAGGTATTGCCTCGAAATCGGTATCGGCACACGAGGCAAATAATGCTGCCGCCAATACGATTGCTCCTGTTATCTTAATTTTTTTCATATCCTTGTTTTTTTGAAGTATCCAATTTTTTTAATCACTAATTTTAAAATTTATATCCAATGTTCAGGAACATATTAAATCCCCATGCATAATAATACTTATTGGGGAATTTATTCAGGTTTGCACCATCAATCGCACTATCGACCAACGGCAAACGTGCCTGTTGATAACCACCGGTAATCATACTAGTATTATTCAGGATATTACTTGCACTTAAATTGAAGTTCAACGATCGACGGTTTTTCAGATAAATAAGTTTGCCGACTGATGCGTCAAGCATAAAACCACTTTTCAGTTTTTCCTGGGCGGCCAAAGCTGTTTTCATTGCATCGGTAGTATATAAATCCATATTCGATTTCAAAAAACGGTTAGGGGCAAAATCGAGGTAGTTATTGTCGAAATAGTTTAACGTTACATCGGCAAACCACATCTTCGGGTGGAAATAATCGAGCGTGATATTAGCCGCCATTTGAGGCCCCGAAGCAATCTTCAAATCTTTGATCAACACATCATCCATTACATCGGCAAAAGCCCCATTTTCGGCGCTTTTGATGCCAATTGCATTACTTGTATAACGATAATCGGCATAAGTTCCGGCCATGGATACAGAGAAACTGCCATTCAGCTTAACCGACAGTCCGGCTTCGACTCCCTGGTACAATTTACTCAAATCCGACAACATGAAGTTGACAAATGTTTGTTTTTCATCATCATAATATCCGTACAGATCGGAACTTTTACTCACGCTTGTTCTGAAAGCGCTCACCCGTCCCCGAACCGTAGGATAAACGAATGAATAATTGAGATCGCCCGAGAGAACTTCTTCGTTTTGCATCGGAACGGCTGTATCTTTTATACGAACCGAAACATACGAATTATAAACCTGAGGAGCACGCGATTCGGCAGTGGCATTAAACGACAAACGGTTGCGTCCATCAATCTTATAAGTTATTCCTCCTTTGGCTGCAGGATTCATAGTGTACCATACTTTACCCTTTCCATAGGAAGTCACATTCAGCGCTTCGGCACGACCGTTTTTCATGTGACCGTAACGATAGAATTCGGTATAACCCAAATTAACAGCATAATAAATATCAAACTGAGGAAGCGCCCATTCGTTTTGTATAAAAGCACCGGCTTGTTTAATATTGACATCGTAATTATATCCGAAAATATCTCCCACCTGAATTTCAGCATTCGGATTATTCAAATCATTCTGGATAATATCGGGATTTGTCGGGAAATCTCGTTCGGCAAACTGATCAATATCTATCCATTTATTACCACCAAGCAAGTCTTCCATGGTTTTGTAGTGCATGGCTTTCGAGGCTTTCGCCTGTATACCGGCAGTCAGTTTCAGTTCTTTAGAAATCTGGTTTGTATAAGTTGAGTTCAGAGTGGTTTCCGCCAAATTATTGTGACGACGTTCGACAGAATATTTGGCAGTCCCGTTAGGATTAATTTCATTGTTCCGGTAATTAGCCTGATAAAGCGACGCCCAATTGACTTGCGAAATATTGGTATCGTTTTGCCATAAATCGGTAATAATATCTTTAACCGACTGATCGGTTTGAAAACTTGGCAAATTACGGTAATAATCGGGACGTGGATCGGGCGCATTGTAAAAATTCAAGGCTGAATTGCTGTACAGGCTGTAATGATAAGCCACCCCGGTACGTAAGCGTTGATTTTCATCAATTTTAAAATCATGCGAAAAAATCACTGTCGGGTCAAAGCTTTTCACTATACGCGAATTGCGGACTTTTCCATCCTGATAACCCCAATAAGGATTATAATAAATCGATCCGGCCAAATCAAAAACTTCCTGAGTCACAGCTCCCTGTTGAGCTCTTGTAGTTGGCGCTCCGTAAGTTACGAGCGAGAAACTGTGCCTGTTGTTTAGTACTTTTTCGGCCGACAAAAAATAACCTACAGAATTATAGAAAGTTCCATCCACAATACCTTTGTCCGACCAGCGAACTACAGCCGAAGCTGCAAACGCCCAGCCATTCGGTTGCAGGCCAGTAGCATAAGTGTATTGGGCTCTTAATTTGTATGAACGGTTACTGTAAGCCAGACTGGCTTTTGAACCTGCAGCATAAGCAGTTGCACGGGTATTAATATTGGTTGTACTTCCAAGATTTCCATAACTGAACGAATTCGGATTCAAACCAACCGTTTCGTCCTGATTACGCATGGCATCGTTCAAGCCGCCTAAGCCCGAATAATTAAAATTTCCACGTTCGAGTCCGTTGAAATTTACACCGTTTATATAGGTGCTTTCGTAGTTTTGATCGTAACCACGCATACGGAAACGCATCGGGCTGAAAGCATAACTGGTTTGTGAATTGTAAACATCTCCCTTTGAAGATAAAGCGCCGGAAATATTCTGAGATCTTGAATCATCACCGTCGAGTGCGCTTTCGCTCAACTGAAGTACAACTTCCTGTTTCATTTCCTGGTGAGTGTCGGCAACCAAATAAACGATACCCAAATCGTTCACTACATCCTGCTTCAGGCTAATTAATTTTATTTGGGTGAAATAGCCCTGTAGTGTCAGGCTGATTTCTTCGTCTCCCGGTTGGATATAACTCAGGAAAAATTCCCCGTCGGCATTGGTCAGCGACGAAATGTTTTGTTGCATTAAAGTAATTTTCACCCCTTGAAGTGGGTTTTCACTTCCGGCGATTTTCACTACCCCTTTTACTCCTGTCTGAGCCGAGATACCTGCTATTGCCAGTAAAGATACTAATAGTATCAACGAAAGTTTTCTCATACGTTTCATTCTTAATTATTTATAAAATTCATCCATTCCTTTTTAAGTCCAGGTTTTTCCTTATCAAAAAAGGGGGTGCAATTTACTACCTTTTTGCCAAATATTTCATACACTTCAATTTATTTTTTTCAATTTTCATACAACAATTCTACACATTTTCTTCGCTCCGTATTTATAAATAAATATAAATAGTGATTCTCAAAACATTATATATTCGATTAAACAACAATAATAAAATTATTTCTAAAAGTATCAGGGAATGAAAAACCATAAATGCTACCTTTTTCAGGAGCAAATCCGGTAAAATTATAAGTTATTTTTACGGCTATATTTTCTACTTTCACTTTTTTTTCTCACTTTTGCCTGCTCAATAAAAAAAGTTTAATACCTCAAAATGAAAACAGAATGAAATTAAAGGTATATATAGTTTTAGCTGCTCTATTTGTAGTAGCTATCAACATTTCGTGTGCATCAAAAAACAAACTGGCTGAAAAAACAGATGGCGCTGCAAGTGCAGTTTCGAATATAAAAGTACAGCTCAGTTGTGTAGCATTTTACAATCTCGAGAACTTGTTTGATACCATCGACAATGAAAACAACGATGCAGAGTTTTTACCCAATGGCACAAACAAGTGGGGTACAATGAAATATGTTGCAAAACTGCAACACATGTCCTATGCCATTTCACAAATAGGGCTGGACAATTCGCCTGTAGGACCAGTAATTCTTGGCGTTTCCGAAATTGAAAACCGGGGCGTTTTAGAAGATTTAGTGAAACAACCGGCGCTGAAAGACCGTTCATACCAGATTGTTCATTACGACAGCCCTGACCGACGTGGGGTTGATGTCGGGTTGCTTTACAATCCGCGTTTTTTCACAGTTACAAACAGCAAATCGTACCGGCTGCATACCGAAGATACAACTTTCCTCACACGCGACCAGTTGATGGTAAGCGGATATTTACAGGGAGAAAAAATTCACGTAATAGTTAACCACTGGCCATCACGTACCGGCGGAGAAGAGCGTTCGCGTCCCAAACGTAATGCCGCTGCCGGTTTAACACGTTCGATTGTCGATTCACTTTTCAGGGTTGATCCGAAAGCCAAAATTATTGTAATGGGAGACTTAAACGATGATCCGTTCAACGAAAGTTGTGCAACAGTCCTTGGCGCTAAAAAAAATGCAGAGGACGTAAAACCCGGCGAGTTGTATAATGTTTTTTGGAAAACGCTCGAAAAAGGAATGGGCTCGTTGTCGTACAACGACCAATGGAATTTATTCGACCAGATTATTATCTCAAACGAATTTGTAAATGGTGATAAAAGCAAATTGAAATTTTGGAAATCGGAGATTTTTTACCGCAACTTCCTGATTCAACAGGAAGGACGATATAAAGGAACTCCTCTTCGTACCCATTCGGGAGGCGTTTGGCTCAATGGCTACAGCGATCATTTACCAACACTTATTTATCTGGTGAAAGAAATAAAATGATTATCCGCAAAAGCTCCTAAAGTTTCAAATAATATATTTCGGTGCGCTGCACCTGCCAACAAAGGGACAGAGTCCCGATATATTGGTAGAAAATACAAGCAGAAAAAGCACAAAGATGCACCGTACCGAAATATAAATTAGGACACATTGTGGATAATCATAATAAAATAAATATACTCATTCATAATTTATAGTTA
>JAJFVH010000077.1 GCA_021371875.1 Bacteroidales bacterium | reverse complement strand
GCGGAGAGAGAGGGATTCAAACCCCCGGTACCTTGCAGTACGGCGGTTTTCAAGACCGCTGCAATCGATCACTCTGCCATCTCTCCAGGGATCGTCTTTTCTTCAAAGGCGGTGCAAAGATAGTGCTTTTTCCCAAACTACCAAACAGGGAAAGGGTATTCATTTATTATTTATTCATTTGCTATTTGCTGCTAAAGAAATCCGTCGTAGTTAGAATTGTAAATCAATAAATTGTAATTGAATCAAACCGCTTTCAGATAATCCACCACATTCTTTTCGATACGTGATGTAATATCGGCTATATCGGCTTTATCGAAAGTTTCGCCGGTGATGTTTTCAAACAATTCGATATAACGTTCGCTGATACCGGCTACGATTTCGGGTGTCATTTCAGGTACATGTTGTCCTGTTTTTCCCTGGAATCCGTTTTCCATTAACCATTCGCGTACAAATTCTTTCGAAAGTTGTTTTTGTGGTTCACCTTTTTCAAACCGTTCGGTATATCCTTCAGCATAGAAATAACGGGAGGAATCCGGTGTGTGGATTTCATCAATCAGGTAAATTTTGCCATCGCGACGCCCGAATTCATATTTGGTATCTACCAGGATTAATCCACGTTTAGCAGCAATCTCCGTTCCACGAAGGAATAGTTCCATGGTATATTTTTCCAACAAGGCGTAATCTTCCGCCGAAACCAATCCTTGTTTCAGGATTTCTTCTTTCGAAATATCCTCGTCGTGCAAACCCAGCTGTGCTTTGGTAGTAGGAGTAATGATCGGTGTCGGAAAACGTTGGTTCTCGCGCATGCCGTCGGGGATTTTGACCCCGCAAATTTCACGTACGCCACTTTTGTAAGTTCTCCATGCGCTTCCGCACAGATAACCGCGCACAATCATTTCTACGGGGTATCCTTCGCAGCGTAAGCCAACAGTAACCATCGGATCCGGACTCGCCAGCTTCCAGTTAGGAACAATGTCGGCGGTTGCATCCAGAAACTTAGCTGCAATCTGGTTCAGCATTTGTCCTTTATAAGGGATTCCTTCAGGTAAAACCACGTCGAAAGCCGAAATACGGTCGGTGGCAACCATCACGAGCAGGTCGTTTTTTACTGTGTACACATCACGTACTTTGCCGTGATATATGTTTGTTTGTCCATCGAAATGGAAATCGGTATTTGTTAGAGCGTTCATAAAGCCTCCTCAACCCCTCCAAAGGAGGAGCTTTTAAATTGTATTAATTTTAAATTGTTTCAATAATATTTTATTTCCCCTTTTTCAAGTCCCCTTTTGGGGGATTTAGGGGGTTTTGTTTCTCATACGCCTCTACAATCCTCTGCACCAATTTATGGCGAACAATATCTTTTACATCGAATTCAACAAGCGCGATGCCCTTAATGTTTTTGAGAACTTCCAATGCATCGATTAATCCTGATTTTTGTTGATAGGGCAGGTCAATCTGTGTTATATCGCCCGTAACAATCATTTTGGCATTCAGCCCCATACGCGTAAGGAACATCTTGATTTGCATGGTGGTGGTGTTTTGTGCCTCGTCAAGTATGACTATGGCATCGTTCAATGTCCGTCCACGCATAAAGGCCAATGGTGCAATCTGAATGGTACCGTTTTCGAGGTATTCTTTCAGTTTTAGCGGCGTAATCATATCCTGCAATGCATCGTAAAGCGGTTGCAGGTACGGATCGATTTTTTCTTTCATGTCGCCGGGAAGAAAACCGAGCTTTTCGCCCGCTTCCACCGCCGGACGGCTGAGAATAATCTTTTTTATCTCCCGGTTTTTCAAAGACCGAACTGCCAGCGCAATGGCCGTATAGGTTTTTCCTGATCCGGCCGGGCCGATGGCAAAAAGCAGGTCATTCGTTTCGAAATCTTTTACTAACTTTTGCTGGTTCTTGGTGCGCGCCATAATTGATTTCCCATTCACACCGTGTAAGATCAGATTATCGAATTTGATTTCGTCCGGCGTATTTCCTTTTATCAGCTCAATGATATTCTCTTCGCTCAATGCATTATTATCAAGGCAGAAACGTTCCAGTTTCTGTAAATTTTCAATTAATCGAACAGCTTCATCATCGCTTCCAGAGATTTTTACAACATGCCCGCGCGCCATAAAGCGTAAATTGGGATGCAAATTCTTCAACAGTTGAATATTGGCATTATTTACGCCGTAAAAAACAGTTGTATCGGTATGTTCGGAAAGTTCGAAGACAGCCTCCCCAACCCCTGCGACAGAGGGGCTAAGAGAAGTGCTATGAATTTGTTTTGTCATATTTTGTCTTTAAGCCTCCCTATGGGGAGGTTTGGATGGACTAGTCTGCAAACAACGGGTATGCTTCCATTGTTTTATTCACTTTTTCACGTACCGATTTAATCACTTCTTCGTTTTCGACGTTCGAGAGTACGGTTTCAATTAGTTCGGCAATCAGTTCCATCAGGTCTTCTTTGGCGCCACGTGTTGTGATCGCTGGAGTTCCAAGACGGATACCCGAAGTCTGGAAAGCAGAACGGCTGTCGAAAGGAACCATGTTCTTGTTTACCGTAATATCGGCTTCCACCAACGCTTTTTCAGCCACTTTACCCGTTAGTTCCGGGAATTTGGAACGTAAATCCACCAGCATGGAATGATTGTCGGTTCCACCCGAAACGATTGTAAATCCACGTGTTATCAATGCATTTGCCAGGGCAGCAGCATTTTTCTTCACCTGAGTCTGATAGACTTTGTATTCGGGTTGAAGGCATTCGCCGAACGATACGGCTTTAGCGGCAATCACGTGTTCCAGCGGACCGCCCTGAATGCCCGGGAAAACAGCAGAGTCGAGTAGGGCGGACATCATTTTTATTTCGCCTTTCGGAGTGGTTTTACCCCAAGGATTTGGAAAATCTTTTCCTAACAGAATAATACCGCCACGAGGTCCACGGAGCGTTTTATGTGTAGTAGAAGTCACAATGTGAGCCCATTTCAACGGATTCTCCAATAATCCGGCGGCAATCAAACCTGCAGGATGAGCCATGTCGATCATCAGCAAAGCACCTACTTTGTCGGCAATTTCGCGCATGCGTTTGTAGTCCCATTCACGGGAATAAGCAGAACCGCCGCCGACAATCAGTTTGGGTTGTTCGCGCAGAGCAACTTCTTCCATCTGATCGTAATCAACGCGACCCGTATCTTCCTTTACATTATATTCGCATGGTTTGTAGAGGATGCCGGAGCTGTTTACCAACGAACCGTGCGACAAGTGGCCTCCGTGAGCCAGGTTCAATCCGAGAAATTTGTCTCCGGGGTTTAAACAGGCTAAAAATACGGCTGCATTGGCTTGTGCGCCGGAGTGAGGCTGCACGTTGGCCCATTCGGCTCCGAAAATCTCTTTCAGCCGGTTGATGGCAATTTGTTCACTTTCGTCCACCACTTCACAACCGCCATAGTAACGTTTACCGGGATAACCTTCTGCGTATTTATTGGTTAACACCGAACCCATTGCTTCCAGAACCTGTTCGCTTACAAAGTTCTCCGATGCAATTAATTCAATTCCTTTCAGCTGGCGTTGCTTCTCACGCGCAATAATGTCAAAAATAACCTGATCTCTTTTCATTTGGCCTCCCTAAATCCCTCCGAAGGAGGGACTTTTGATTTGTTTGTTATTATAATTATTAAATTTTTATCCAATTTAGTTATTTAAAGCCTCCCCTTGGGGGAGGTTGGTGGGGCTAGTAGTTCCTGAAAACTTTTCTATAAACTTCCCCACATAAAACCCATCCATCAATGCATGATTGGCACTTCTCATCTACCTGAATCATTTCAAAAGCCACGCACAACCAAAGGTGCGTAGCACCGGAATTACCGGTCGATAATTGTAAGATAAAAGTCAGAATGACTTCTTTTCCTTTTCTCTTTCAAAACTAACAAATTTCAGGTTGCTTTTCAGTTCCTTGTCGGCACGGAAGCAAATTTTCTTTGCTTTCACGCGGCGGGGCGTACATTCTTCAGGCGTGTCGAAACCGGCACTTGTAGCCGAAACGGTAAACAAGCCCAAATTGTCGAGCCGCACCGAATAACCTTCGTGCAAATACTGCTCTACCAACCCGGAAAGCCCGATAAGCGCGGCATATACATCCCCTTCGGAAAGGGAGCTGATTTTGGTCAGGTCTTTTGCCAATTGACGGGTGGATATTTCGCCCGACCGCACAGGAACAGCATAGTATTTGGCAGTCTTCTCGCCAATGCCGCTCCGTTTTGTCCTTACTCTGTAACGGAATGCCATAATGCTAAGGATGAAATTTATATTTCGACACTACAAAATTATAAAAACGCGCTTATATATTTTACTTTAGATATACATCAGGGTGTTGCTCAGATGTACATCTGAAAGATACCCTGATGTACATCTAACGGTTGCTTACATGTACATCAAACAAGAATTCCGTAAGTATGTTTTCATAAATTGATGCTTATATTTTTCAAAATTCGTACTGTCTGTTTTATAGTTTGTTGCGCTACCAAAAACCCTGTCACATCCGGCTCAGGAGTTCCTGAAACCTTTCAAAGAATTTACCCACATGGAACCCATCCATCAGTGCATGACTGGCATGTATATCCACCGGCAACCACATTTTATCTCCTTCGCGGGTTATTTTTCCAAAGGTAATTTTAGGAATACTGCGTGCCGAACTGAAGTTACGTGCGTGATTTACCGCCGTAAAATCGGCCCACGGAAGGGTAGAGTAGTGGATAATATCTTCGCCGGGATACGGGAATTTTAATCCGCGTTCGGCTTTTACCCGTTCCACTTCGGCAGTTGCCTGTTTCATAAATTCAGTTATATCTTTGTTATAAGGCATATAACCACAGCCATAGGTTTCATTTTCCCTGAAAATAGTCGGACCAGCGCCAACGCTGTCGTGGCAGACCACTTTATCGCCTTCGATGCGACACCGGAATTCTTCAATTTCGTTTGCAGTTTTAAGCGACAAATATAAGTAATAGTTTGAAAACGAATAGCCATATTCTTTCGCTTTTTTATAAGCTGCCGAGCATTCTACCCGAACCGTAATGCCAAACAAAGGTTCATCGAAGTTGTTGAAAACCTCAAAGTGTTCGCGGCGTTTCCAATTGGCTATGTCGATTTCACTTTTCATACGATAAAGATTTATTTCAATATTTTGTTTCCACCAACTTCTTGCAAAACAGTCATTTGTTGAATGGCTACTTTATTTAATCTAATGAGTCGTTCTCTTTGTAGAAGTCCATCGTTAATAAAAACAGCATTTAAGTTTTCCATATTCGAAAGGCAAATCAATTCGTTGATAGTTGCATAATCACGGATATTTCCTTTCAAACCGGGGTTTGCATCCCGCCATTCCTTTGCCGTTATTCCAAAAAGCGCCACGTTCAGCACATCTGCCTCGTTGGCATAAACGTAGGAAATTTGTAAGGGCGTAAGTTCTTGCGGAATAAGATTTTGTTTGACAGCATCGGTATGGATATGATAATTTATTTTTGCCAGCTCGCGCTTTGCACTCCAGCCCAACGATTTCTGTTCTTCTTTTTTCAGACGTTTAAATTCCGTTATCAAATAAAATTTGAACTCGGCAGAAATCCACGAAGCAAACTCAAAAGCAATGTCTTCGTGAGCATAAGTGCCACCATAGCGACCAACTTTTGCCTGTAAACAAATAGCATTTGTTTTTGCTGAAAATTCTTTCACACCAATTTTGAAATTGTTTAGTCCTGCCTGATTTTTAATTATGGCGAATTCGCCATAATTAAAATTAGGGTTGTAAATTTTCTCCCATATTCCTATATATTCTAATGTATTACGGTTTCGTAGCCAATCGGAAACGAAAAAGTCGCCATCCTTGGCTTTGAGCATATCTGTTATACAAATATAATCAGCTTCATTTATTTGCAAAACAGTTATGTCCGTATCTTTTACTGTAATCTTTGCCACGATATCTTATTTTTCAAGAAACAGTTTACTTTTTTTTCTTTTGTACCGTCCACCCGAACTTGCCGATTTCCTCGCCCAGCTTGTAATAATGGCCGTGCGAATAAGCAATCAGTTTGGCTTTTGCCAGATCAAATGTGTCGGTTTCGGGATCAAT
>JAJFVH010000047.1 GCA_021371875.1 Bacteroidales bacterium | reverse complement strand
TATTACATATAATTAAGTGAATAAACCAACAAACACTGTGTAAAACTGAATCTTGACTAAATAAAAAAGGTGCGAAGTAATCACTACTTCGCACCTTTAAGCAAAAAAATCTATTTTATGAGAAAAGATTATTTGTTGAACAGGTTTTCCTCAGTAAATTTACCGATAGCCTGATAGTTTTTATATAATTCGCTGTAAATCTTGTGGTTTTCAGCATTTGGATAATATTCCTGTGCAAAGCCCATTCCCATAGCAGTTTGAGCATCCTCCACTTTGGCATAAACACCTGCTGCAACAGCCGCGAACATGGAAGCTCCAAAGGCACAAGCTTGTTCAGCTCTTGCTACTTTTATAGGCATATTCAACACATCGGACAAAGTTTGCATAACGAATGGAGATTTCAGGGCGATACCACCGATACCGATGATTTCTTTGATCTCCACACCATTTTCGATAAAACGATCCACGATAGCTTTCGATCCGTAAGCTGTGGCTTCGACTAATGCACGGAAAATAAGCGGAGCCGAACTTCCCAGATTCAAACCGGTAATCGTTCCTTTTACCATTTGGTTGGCATCCGGAGTACGACGACCGTTCATCCAGTCGGTAGCCAGGATAGTTGATTCCGAAACCGGAACTTTAGCCGCTTCTTCCGATAAAGCAGGAATGATTTGATCCAGCGATTCGGCGATAAGTTTTTGCTTGGTTTTTTCATCAATTAAAGTGGTTTTTGCCAGAATGTTTTCAATAGGCCATGCCACTACTTTTTTAAACCAGGCATACACATCGCCAAATGCCGATTGTCCTGCTTCGAGTCCGACCATACCCGGAATAACCGAACCGTCAACCTGCCCACAAATGCCCGGGATAAGTTTATCGCCCATTTCTTCGTAACTCGAAACCATGATGTCGCAGGTCGAAGTTCCGATAATACGAACCAACGCACCCGGTTTTACTTCGGCTCCAACTGCTCCCATGTGGGCATCGAAAGCGCCCACAGCCACAGCCACATTGGTTGTTAGTCCTAAACGTTTTGCCCATTCTTCGGTAATCATTCCCACTTTTTTATCGCTTGGGCAGGTTTCTTTGTAAAGTCTGTCGCGGAAACCAGCCAAAACAGGATCGAGTGCAGTGAGGAATTCTTCCGATGGAAGTCCATCCCATTGTTCGAGCCACATGGCTTTATGCCCTGAAGCACAACGACTCCGGTAGACCTGTTCGGGTTTTGTATTGCCTACTATCAAAGCAGGCAGCCAATCGCAATGTTCAATAATTGAATAAGCCGCATCGCGCACTTTTTCGTCAGCACGCAATACATGTAAAGCTTTTGCCCAGAACCATTCCGAAGAATAAATACCACCTTCGTAGGCAGTGTAGTCGGTGTCCCATTTGGTAGCCAGTTCGTTTATTTCGTTAGCTTCTTTGATAGCCGTGTGGTCTTTCCATAACACAAACATGGCGTTAGGGTTTTCTGCAAATTCAGGCAACATAGCGAGTGGAGTTCCATTTTTGTCGGTAAATGCAGGCGTACTCCCTGTGGTATCAAAAGCCACTCCCACTACATTTTCAGCCGTGCCGGCCGGACATTTGGATAAAGCATCTTTTACTGTGTGTTCAAGTACATCAATATAATCCTGTGGATGTTGGCGATACTGATTGACCGATGGTTTACAGTATTTTCCTTCCATCCAGCGTGGATAATATTTTACCGACGAAGCCAGTTCTTCTCCTGTTTCAGCATTCACCACAACAGCGCGAGCCGAATCGCTTCCGTAATCTAAACCTATGACGTATTTCATATAAGCCCCTTCTAACTCCCCCCGAAGGAGGAGAATTTCAAATGTTAGTTAATATATATTTTCTTATTTTGCACTCACCGAAAGCCCCTCCTTTGGAGAGGGGTTGGGGAGGTTTCTTTATCTTAAAGCTTTATTCAACATATAATAAACTTCGTTATTACGGATGTTTTGTTTGAATTCGCGGATGTTGGTATTTTTGTCGATAATCAACATTTCAATATCAGCGATTTCAGCATAGTCTTCCATCATTTCCGTTGTGATTGAGAAAGAGAAGCTTGAGTGGTGAGTTCCACCTGCGATTATCCAGGCGCCAGCACCTACTTCCAGGTTTGGTTGTGGAATCCACAATCCGCAGGCAACCGGCAATTTAGGCAATGCTTTTGGTTTGATAACTTCCACTTCGTTCACTATCATACGGAAACGGTTACCCATATCAACGATGGTGGCAGCAATTCCGTCGCCTTCGTGAGCCTGGAATACCAGACGGGCACAAATTCCTGCATCGCCGATACCGAGGAAATGTACTTCGATCCGTGGTTTTTTAGCAGTAATTTCAGGATTGATTTCCAACATGTGTGCTTGCAGAATAGAGCTTTTTGCACCGTCGAAGTTTAATGTATAATCTTCGAGGAACGAACATCCGCCCGGTAAACCCTGAGCCATTACCCACATGGTACGGGTAAGTGCAGCAGTTTTCCAATCGCCTTCGGCGCCGAAACCATAACCTTCGGCCATCAGTCGTTGTGAGGCGAATCCCATCAGTTGTTTCATGCCTTCCAATTCGTTGAAGCTGGTGGTAAAGGCTGTTGCTCCTTTATCGTCCAGAAAACGACGGAGACCGATTTCCTGGGCGGCGGCTTCGCGTACCGATTGATGTTTCTCAGCGCCTTTCTTGCAGTCGTCAGCAAAATCGTACAATTTTTCGTATTCTGCAACCAGTTTATCGATTTCTTCTTCGGTAACAGCGTTAACGTAAGGCACCAGTTTAGCGATAGGTGCATTGTCAACGTGGTAACCCAGACGGATTTCAGCTTCCACTTTATCTCCATCGGTTACGGCCACATTGTTCATGTTGTCGCCAAAACGGATAATGAGCATGTTTTGGGAATCAGCCCATCCGGCGCAAACGCGCATCCAACCGGAGATTTTTTCATGAGTTGATTTATCTTTCCAGTATCCAACCACTACTTTACGAGGTTTGCGCAGACGACTGGTAATAAAACCAAATTCGCGGTCACCGTGAGCCGACTGGTTCAGATTCATAAAATCCATGTCGATTTCGCTCCATGGAATTTCTTCATTGTATTGCGTGTGAAGGTGCAACAATGGTTTTTTGTAGTCCATCAAACCATGAATCCACATTTTTGCCGGCGAGAAAGTGTGCATCCATGTAATCATACCGATACATTTTGTATCACCGTTAGCAGCCCGCATAATTTCCGAAATCTCAGCCGATGAGTTAGCCGTTCCTTTATAAACAACTTTTACAGGCAAGTTTCCTGAGTCGTTCAGACCTTTAACCATTTCGTTAGAGTGTGCATCTACGCTAACTACAGCATCGCCTCCATAAAGTAATTGTGCTCCGGTAATAAACCATACCTCTGCATCTTGATAATTGAATCCCATAATGTTATTAATTTTTTAGTATTTATATATTTTGTTTTTTGTTGCTTTATCTTGAGTTTAGCAAATTCTATCTTTTTACTTTCTCTCCTTTGGAGATGGCTGGAGAAAGGTCTATTGTCCGTAATAAGCTCCCGGTCCGTGTTTGCGGAAGAAGTGTTTTTTGATTAAATGGGGGTTCATGGTCAAATCGGGATTTACGCCATAAGCAATATAGGCCATTTTGCCAACTTGTTCCATAACCACTGCATTATGTACAGCATCAGTTGCATCTTTGCCCCATGAGAATGGCCCGTGATTTTTCACCAAAACTCCCGGAATATGATCCGGATTCAGTCCTTTGAATCTTTCAACAACGACGTTTCCGGTTTCCAGTTCATACTCACCCTCAACTTCAGCCTGAGTCATATCGCGTGTGCAAGGAATGCCATCACTGAAATAATCGGCATGAGTTGTTCCGATGTTTGGAATGTCGCAACCTGCCTGCGCCCAAGCTGTAGCGTAAGTTGAATGTGTGTGAACCACGCCTCCGATATTTGGAAATGCTTTGTAGAAAACAAGGTGTGTAGCTGTGTCAGACGAAGGTTTTAAATTCCCATCAATTACATTTCCGTCTAAATCTACCACCACCATGTGCTCCGCTTTCATATCGTCATACGAAACTCCCGATGGTTTAATTACGACTAATCCGTTTTCGCGGTCAATAGCGCTTACATTTCCCCATGTAAAAATAACCAAACCGTGTTTTACAAGGTCAAGGTTGGCTTTATATACTTCTTCTTTTAATGCTTCAAGCATATTTTTGTTGTAATTATATGTTAGTAATCAGTATTTTATCCTTATTTTATTTTAAGTGTTTTTCATACACTTAATTTATGCTACAAATGTATAGATATTTAGCAAACTGCCAACACAATATTGTTATGTTTTACAACATGCTTTTTACTGTAGTCTGCATAAAAATGTGTATAATTATCAGATTTATTCAGCATTTAAGGCAAAAATATGTTTTACAACATTTTTAGTGTATCTGATACACTTTTTATTTTGTAGGTATAATAATTTAAAATACTTTTGAACCGAAAAAATTGGGTTTAATAACTTTATTTTGGTATAATCATAACAAACTAATATAATTAACCTTTTAAAAACAAGTAAGTTAGAGATGAAAAAACTGCTTTATGGCTTTGCCGTTATTGCATTATTATTGCAAGGCTGCCAAAAACAAGAAGAAAAAACTGTTTCAGGATTATTAAAATCCAATTTTCAAACAGTGATTAATGGAGATTCTACCGATTTGTATGTATTGAAAAATGCAGCAGGTGTAGAAGTTTGCCTTACAAATTTTGGCGGACGCATTGTGTCTGTTATGGTTCCTGACAAAGCAGGAAAAATGCAGGATGTTGTTTTGGGATTTGATAATATAGCCGACTATATCAATGTGCCAAGTGATTTTGGAGCTACTATCGGACGTTATGCGAACCGCATCAATCAAGGTAAAATTGTTATCGATGGCGATACAATTCAGTTGCCACAGAATAACTTCGGACACTGCCTTCACGGCGGACCAAAAGGATGGCAGTATCAGGTTTTCCAAAAAGTTAATCAGATTGATGCTACTACTATTGAAATGACACGTTTCTCACCGGATGGAGATCAAAACTTCCCTGGTAATGTAACGGCTAAGGTTACTTTCAAACTTACTGAAGATAATGCAATCGACATTAGTTTTGAAGCTACTACAGATAAAAAGACTATTATTAATATGTGTAATCACTCTTATTTCAATCTTTCGGGTGATGCAAACAATCCTATTACTGACAATATACTTTACATCAATGCTGACAAGTACACTCCAGTTGACAGCACATTTATGACTACCGGAGCTATTGATTCAGTAAAAGGTACACCAATGGATTTTGTTACAGCAAAAGCAATCGGACAAGACATAGATAAATATGATTTTGTACAATTGAAAAACGGAAACGGGTACGATCATAATTGGGTGTTGAATACTGCAGGTGATGTAACTAAACTGGCTGCTAAAGTTAGTTCTCCAATCAGTGGTATTGCGCTTGAAGTTTATACTAACGAACCTGGTATTCAGGTTTACACCGGTAACTTTCTCGATGGAACTGTGACAGGTAAAAAAGGAATTGTTTACAAACAACGCACTGGTGTTTGTCTTGAAACCCAACACTATCCTGACAGCCCAAATAAAGCAGACTGGCCTTCGGTGATTCTTGAACCGGGCAAAGTATACAATAGTAAATGTGTGTACAAATTTGTAATAGAAAAATAATATCACAACAATAAAATAATTAAATTATGAATTGGAATTCTCAGGAATTTATTTGGCTCGACTGGGTAATCATTGCGGTCGGAGTTTTGGTTGTAACATGGGCTGTATGGCGTTCGATACAAAAAGATAAACGTTTGCAACAGGGCGCCAACAGCGAAGACTATCTGTTCGGTAAAGGCGAGCCTTGGTATATCATTGGTGCGGCTATCTTTGCAGCAAATATCGGCTCGGAACACCTTGTAGGGCTTGCCGGCACAGGTGCAAAAGCAGGTGTAGGCATGGCGCACTGGGAAATGCAGGGTTGGATGATTCTCATTCTGGGCTGGCTCTTTGTACCGTTCTATCAACTTATGAACAATAAATTGGGTAAAATCATCACCATGCCCGACTTCCTTAAAAATCGCTACACACCTCGTACAGGTTCGTGGTTATCTATCATTACACTAATTGCATACGTGCTGACTAAAGTGAGCGTAACGGCATTTACCGGTGGTATCTTTTTGGAAAGCCTTCTTGGTTTGCCTTTCTGGTACGGAGCCATCGGACTGATAGTTTTAACAGGTATCTTTACCGTTTTGGGAGGTATGAAGGGTGTGATGACACTGTCGGCAATTCAAACGCCTATTCTTATTATTGGCTCATTCCTCGTTCTTTTCTTAGGATTGTCAGCGCTCGGAGACGGCAGTATAGCTGACGGTTGGACTGCCATGATTAACTATTCAAAAACACTGAATGTTGGAGCAGACGGTGTTGCATACGGTACAAACCACATGTTCCACCTTGAAACGGGCGATCCGATGTATGACGACTATCCAGGTTTTTGGGTGTTTATCGGAGCATCGATTATCGGCTTGTGGTATTGGGCTACCGACCAACATATTGTTCAACGTGTGCTCGGACAACGTAAGGGCGAACCGAGCGACGTTGTGATGAAACGTGCGCGCAGAGGGACTATCGCTGCCGGCTATTTTAAATTGCTGCCTGTATTTATGTTCCTGATTCCTGGTATGGTAGCAGCAGCATTGGCGGCACGTCCCGACAGTGGTTTTACCTTAGAAAACCCGGATACTGCCTTTGGTGCCATGGTGAAATTTGTATTGCCTGCCGGAGTAAAAGGTATTGTAACCATAGGATTTATATCGGCATTGGTTGCTTCTTTGGCAGCATTTTTCAACTCTTGTGCTACACTATTTACCGAAGACTTTTATAAGCCAATGTTCAAAAACAAGAGCGAGGATACATACGTTTTGGTAGGTCGAATTGCAACAATTGTTGTGGTTCTACTTGGTATTGTATGGATACCGGTGATGATGAGTCTTGGCAGCCTTTACTCTTATCTGCAAGGCATTCAATCGTTGCTCGCTCCGGCTATGGTGGCTGTATTCGTAATGGGTATATTTTTCAAAAAAATTACGCCTAAAGCAGGTGAGGCCGGTTTAATAGTAGGCTTTCTTATCGGTATGGTGCGTTTGCTGACCAATATCTTTACAAATACAGGTAAAAACATAATGACAGGCTGGTGCTGGGAATCAACTGCTTGGTTTTGGCAAACCAACTGGCTTATCTTTGAAATATGGCTGCTTGTCTTCATTATGTTGTTTATGGTTGTAGTATCACTCTTTACTAAAAAACCAACTGCTCAACAGATTGAGTTTATCACTTTCACAGGCGACTACAAGAAGCTAATCAGGAATAGTTGGAACAAGTGGGATGTTATTGCCTCACTTGGTGTAGTAGTTCTGTGTGCTTTGTTCTACTGGTATTTCTGGTAATTAATAATTTAATAAATTTTGAACAATTTTGCCTGAACTATTTAGTTCAGGCAAAGTTATTTTCGTATTATGATTAATAATATAACAAATTATTATAGCAAGCAGGATTCTTTTCTTGTGGCTGTAGATTGTATTATACTCGGATTTCAAAACAATAAAATCCGTCTCCTGGTACATAACCGTGAAATGGAACCTGCACTGGGTGGACTTTCGCTTATGGGCGGCTTTGTCCAGAAAAGCGAATCGGTCAACGATGCCGCCATTCGTGTATTGACCAGCCTCACGGGACTGGAAAATATCTTTATGGAACAGGTGGGAGTGTATGGCGATATCGATCGCGATCCGGGCAAACGGGTGATTTCATGCGTCTATTACGCTTTGATTGATATAAGTAACTACGATGCCTCCCTGCTCGAAGAACGTAAAGCACACTGGGTCAATATTAACCGGGCGAATGAATTAATTTTCGACCATGCCCAGATGGTTTCCGATGCCATCAATATCCTTCGACGAAAAGCAGCCATTCAACCCATTGGTTTTAACCTGCTGCCCGAAAAATTCACGCTGACCAATCTTCAGACTCTTTATGAAGCCATTTACGATCATTCGCTGGATAAACGTAATTTCAGGAAACGCATGCTGGGCTTCAACTTCCTCGAGAAACTCGATGAAATTGATAAATCGGGTTCCAAAAAAGGAGCATATTATTACCGGTTCAGGGAAGATAAAATTCATTTACTGAATGCTGATTACTGGTTTTAGTGCAAAACTAAGTAATCGGAATAATATATAATGTCGCATTTTGTGCCAAAGTTATTTAACATACATGACAGTCGGTCTTTGAGATTAAAAACAGAGATAAACATCAAGAAGCATCCAATTATACTTAATTCTACGCCATATAAAATCTCAATCAAGTTTAATCCAGGAGAATATGGCGGCAAAAAGAAAATTGTTGATTCTCTCTGGAAACCTGTAGAAAGAGCATGGACAAGCGATAAGTTGGCACAGTTTAAGCAACTTAATATATTTCAGAATGCTGACGAAAAGCAATTTGAAGTAGTGAAAAGGTTACCATATAAATTCAGCTTTATTTACGAAGATGAAGAAGGGAAACGTAGTAAAACCATGATATAATAAACGTCTTATATAATTACGTATTTCTATTGTCAATCCGTCTGACCGTTCGAAGCGGTCGGACGGTTATCGCAAGCAATCATTATTTCTACGTAAAAATTATGTCGTTTATTATAGAAGACCGGAAAATCGGCCTACTTTACTGGAATAGCTTGCATCATCGGAAAAGTGATGAGCAAAAAGCTTGTAATGTAATGATGTCCGCATAAAGTATCTTGATGATTTTGCCAAAACCAAAGATTTACATTATCTTTTTGGGAACTTCCCGGCTTCATCGTTTCGTTGGCAAAAATCCTTTTATGATTATCGGCACTTTCCATCCAAAACCGATTAACCAGTTCGCGTTGTTTGAAATGCAGACTTCTTGTTTTACTCAATACCTTTTCACAACTCCAGTAATCCTTCGGGCAGCCGGACTAAAATTCGTTTGATCTCGTGGTCAATCTCCAGAATATAATCATCGCCTATGGGGATAAGGAGCTCATCGTTGCTGCCGTTATCGATGACGAAAAGAGTATTTTCGGTAGTTTGATCTACTTCTGTAATTAATCCCAGTTCTCCTTTTATTTCATCCACCACATGGAAGCCCACAAAATAATCCGACTCTATCTCGGCATCTTCCACTTTGTCGAGATATTTCTTTTGGACAAAAAGCATAAGCCCTGAGAAAACTCTTGCTTGTTCGTCCGATTCCACTCCCTCGAATTTAATCAATCCGGTTGATTCGGATTTAAAGCGATACTCTTCGATAAAGAAAGGAACAAAAATGCCCTGGATTTCGATAATCAGGAACTCAATATTTTCGGTATCGAAAACATCAGATGTGAAGTTGAACAACATTTCGCCATTCACACCATGGGGTTTTACCACCTGACCTATCGGAAATACTTCATCTTTTAAAATCATAACGCGCTTAATCGGAGTTTAACTGATTTGATTCATGAACGGCAAAAGTACAAAAAAATAGTTTGAAACGAAAAAATATCATTCTCATCAGATTGTCAATTAATATATTCATTTATGTCAAAAATTACACAAACACTTTTTAGAATTGATTTATCTTTGAGCTTGTAAAATATTAAGTCTGAATCTGCTGTAATGTACATAATTCCGGTTTTATAGTGGGTATCGAAAAGCCTGGATACATTCTATTTTTATTATTTTCAGCGTGGTATTCAGAATTATACTGACATGCTGTTGTAATTAAGAATGTTATAAACCAGTAATTAGCAGACATAAGATATTTTGATAATAATGAGATAAATTAAAGTGTGAAAAAGGCACTGAGGAAACGAAAGATTTGAAAATTGGTTAATTATGACATCTATTTTAAGGAAAAAAATTGTATTGTTGATGTTTTTCATCGGAGTTGCTAATATTACTTTATTTGCTACCGATTATAAAAGCATTACGAATAAAGAAATAAAAGCATATTACAAAGATCTCCCGTTTGAAATGGAGATGATTCAGTCTCCAAAGTTTAAAAAATACAGCGTCCGGATAACCGATTTCGGAGCGATGGGTGATGGCGTTACGCTGAATACCAAAGCATTCGAACAGGCTATAAAAAATGTATCTGAAAAAGGAGGAGGAACTGTGATTGTTCCCGAAGGTATCTGGCTCACAGGCCCGATTACATTACTGAGCAATATAAATCTGTTTACCGAGCAGAATGCTTATGTGCTTTTCACGCCCGATTTCAATCAGTATCCTGTAATCGATGCCATTTTCGAGGGATTGAGTACAAAACGTTGTCAATCGCCGATCTCAGCTAAAAACGCTACCAATATTGCAATTACGGGTTACGGCATTTTCGATGGATCGGGCGATGCCTGGCGTCCGGTGAAAAAAGAAAAAATGACTGAAAAGGAATTTAAAAACCTCGTCAGAAGCGGCGGCGTGTTAAGCGCCGATAAAAAAACATGGTTTCCCTCCGAAGCTTCGCGCCGTGCTCAGGATATGTGTGTCGACCAGAATGTTCCGGTCGGGCCTGTAACCGCTGAAGAATGGTTGGCTATTCGTGATTTTCTGCGTCCGGTGATGGTCAATTTTGTGCAGTGTAAAAACATCCTGCTCGAAGGAGTAACTTTTCAGAACTCACCGGCATGGAATTTACACCCTCTCATGTCAGAAAATATTATTCTGAATAAACTCACCGTCCGCAATCCCTGGTATTCGCAAAACGGAGATGGCATTGACCTGGAATCGTGTAAAAACACTTTGATCGTAAATTCAAGTTTTGATGTAGGCGATGATGCTATTTGTATGAAATCGGGTAAAAACCAGGAAGGAAGAATCCGCAACATGCCTACCGAGAATGTAATTGTAGGGAACTGCGTGGTTTATCATGGTCATGGAGGGTTTGTTGTTGGGAGCGAAATGTCGGGGAATGTACGAAATATCAAGGTTAGTCACTGTAGTTTTCTGGGAACGGATGTCGGATTGCGTTTCAAAAGCACCCGTGGGCGCGGCGGCGTTGTCGAAAATATTTATATCGAAAACATAACCATGACCAACATTCCAACCGATCCTTTGCTTTTCGATTTGTTTTACGGGGGCAGAGGCCCGACCGAAGACGATTACTCGGAAGTACAGGAAAGCTCATCGGTTATACCTCCTGTGACGATAGAAACACCGGTTTTCAGAAATATATTTATCAAAAACATTGTTTCAAACAATTCAAAAAGAGCCATGTATTTCAATGGATTGCCCGAAATGAAAGTAGATAATGTATTGATTGAAAATTCGGTTTTCAAATCAAATCAAGGAGCGATAATTAATCAGACCAGCAATATTATCATGAAGGATATTAAAATTGATCACAGTGAAGGTGAAATATTACAACTTCAGAATGTTGACAACGGGCTTTTTAAAAATATAACCAATTCGAAAGGAGAAACAAAAACAATCCTCCAGGAAGGACAAAACAACAAGATTGTTATTGAATAATCCCAGATTCAGGTTTTTCACAAAACGCAAGGTTACTTTTTGGGGTATCTTTGCGTTTTCGTTTATAAAAACGGGTTCACTAAAAAAACATAAACAAATGAAAACGAAAATCTTATTAATTATCTCTTTGTGTTCGTGGGCTTTTTTACAAGCAGCCTCGGTTAAACTCACCGTCAAAAATCCGAATGCGGTGACGGAAGAAAATGCACCGGTCGTTGTAAAACTGGATAATTATACTAAAATTCCGGCAGCAAAACGCGCCGATCTTGCCGTATTGGTAGATGGGAAGCAAATAAGCAGCCAGTTGGACGATTTGAATGACGATGGTATAGCCGACGAATTAGTTTTTCTCCTCGACTTCAAAGCAAATGAAAGTAGAAAAGTAACAATAAAACCCATTTGCCCGAAAAAACATAAAACATTTCCTACCGAAGTTTATGCCGACTTGATTGTAAAGGAAAAAGATGGTTCGCATCGATTTGTGAAAGAAGTGTCGTCGACCAAAAACGACATGTACAATGCCCTGCATCACCACGGCATTGCTTTTGAGTCGGCGCTGATCGGTTATCGGATTTATTTTGATAATAAAAGTACAATTGATCTTTACGGCAAGAAGAAACAGCAACTTGAACTTGCCGCGACAGGCTGGTATCCAAACGATGAGCAGGCAGCAGCAGAATATGGCGACGATATTTTACGTGTTTTCGGATCGGTTGGAGTCGGGACTGTAAAAGGCTGGGACGGCAAGAAAGCGACACATATCGAGAAGTTTGACAAACGAACCCAAAGGATAGTAACAACAGGCAAACTGCGTACCGTAGCGGAAAGCATAGTGGAAGGCTGGCAATACGAAGGCAAGAAAATCAACATGACAGTGCGTTACACACTTTATGCCCGTCACAGGGATGCTGTTTGTGAAGTAATGGCTTCGGAAGACATCGAGCATCTTGCCACGGGCGTTCAAACCATTGCCGGAGGGCCCGTATTTACAAGCCAAAAAGGGTTAGTAGGCTCGTGGGGAACCGATTATCCGGTTACCGACACCGTGAAATACGGGAAACAAACCTGCGGACTCGGTGTTTACGTACCTCAGCCGTTCGCCGGAGCACAAATCACCGAAGGATTGAACAACCTGATTCTTATGTCCTATAAAAAAGATAAAACGCTTCGTTTTTATCTAACAGCCGCCGCCATGAAGGAAGAAAAAGAGCCATTTACTTCGGCCGATCAGTTTTTTGCCTATCTCACACGGTGGAAAGCTGCGTTGGAACCCATAGAAGTGAAATAAACCGTATTGACTTACATTAAAGGAATAATGAATTTCGATATGATTTTAAAATCCTAACCTGGACAAGCTAGAACCAAAGAAGTAGAACGCAAATTCCGCAAATTTTCGCAAACGGTAGTGAAACGAACATGCCGATTTATCAGTATAAAGGCTGATATTTTCTGGATTTTTATTGCACTTTAAATGACTGATATTTTGACAGATATTTGAATATTGTGCCAAAAAATACACGAATTTGAAAGATAAGGTACTACTAAAAAAGTCCAACCCGGATTTCCCGGCCTGGACTTTTTTATTAAACACAAAGCTAAAAAAAGAGGGTTATTGCATAATGGCTCTTTCGGATTTAATGCTTATCTTTTGATGTTTCACCATTGAAGCATTTGTTCCGAATTTATAAGTCAGGTTGTAGGTTTCTTCATCCAGATTAAATTCTTTTGTATGGATGACCAATCCGATCGAACCATTTGGACTGGTTTGCAATGATTTCAGGTTGAATGATACAATCCCCCAACGGTTGTAATTCGGATAATCGCCGTTATCATTGTGCCTGAACTCGAGATGCACTTTTCCATCGGTATAAGTTTTCGAAGCATCCGATACCAAATTGATAAAATGAGTTTTGTTATAGCCGGGGTATTCAAACTCAACGTTTAAATAATCACTGCCGATCCACATATCCCTGATACTGATATAATCGTTGCCGATACTATCCTGCGTAGCAGGCGTAATATTGAAAATCCCTTTGGTGAGAACTTCATATACATCGTTTAACCTTACATCGAACCCGTGAGTACTGCTTTCGGGCCGTTCAGCCAGAACAGTGTAGTTGGCTATTATGCGCTGGCCGTCTTTGGGTCTGTAGTATTTTAGCTCTGATGCTGCTGTCCACATACGTTCGCCATCATCTAAGGTAAAATAAAATGCCGTTGCCTGGTTGGGATTTTCGACAGTGGCAATGTCAATCATGTAATCGTCGAGCGAATACTGGTCATCGTCGTTGCAGGATGCCAGAAACGGAACAATAAATAAAAATAAAAATAATCTTTTCATAAGTTTACAAGAATTGAAAGTGTGATACAAATAAATATATACACCTATGATGTAAGAGATGAAAGAAATGTTGCAGGTGTAAATGTAAATTCTTCTTAAAAATGTAGTGTTATGTTAAGCGCAAAATGTCCAGAATAAGTCTTATCCGACAGACCGCATATAGCGGTCTTTCGGTATGCGGGGAAAGCGTTCAACCGCTTTGACGTATTACAAAACAACCGCCAAAGCATGATTAACATAGCACTAGTTTAATTTGATGAATTGACATCTCATTTTCTAAATGCCATAACTTTTTGTAATTTTTTATTAG
>JAJFVH010000037.1 GCA_021371875.1 Bacteroidales bacterium | reverse complement strand
CTTCCATTGTAGTTTTGTTTTTAATTGTGGCTTATGCCAAAACAAAAATACAAAACTTCTACAAAAACAACGCCACCTCTCGCACTAGCCCTAATTTTCATTCTCTCGGGCGTCAAGTTTGTGTCATGTGGGTTTCATTTTTACTTGTTTTTTATAAAGATGAAAATCAACGGCTTAATGTTGCATTGTGAGTTAGAATTAATTTGCAATCAGATGAGCCGACGATTCACATACACAGGCGTGGTTACCAGCCCCATTTCAGTTTCATAAAGATATTCCTTCCCGGCTCGTAAAAAACTTTCGGCACTCTCTGCTCTTCGGTTTACAACGATGGGTTAGTGGTCAATTGTTTGTAACAATATAAATTGAGTTGAATTTTCATCATTTCAATTAAGCTATTCTTTTTAAAATCGTTCGTCGCAGCTTACTTGGTCGTAGCTCATCACCCCTTGCAAACGAAAAACCATTACCTCCCGTTTGCAGACGGGAAGCAAAGACGCTGTCGTCGATGGGAGCTCTCGAAACAGCTCCCTTTACATAATGGCTGAATAACTTCTTTTTAATAACACTTTTCAGGGTAATTGCTATAAGTTCAATCGCTTGTAAAAAACCTGCTGCAAAACATAAAAATTAACTGACTAAATCTTTGTAACTTCAAAATGAACGATTTATATTTGTGTAGTGAATTGTAAATTGTAAGAGCCTTTTTTTAAGTTGATTATAATAATGGTTCGTATTGATTCGATGATGTTTTCATTCTCACACTTAGTTTACATGATACAATGATATAACTGATTATTGACTTTTAATTCTATTTTTATGAAAGCATTTAATCCACTTTTGTCTGGGAGAAAATTCCTTTTCGTAATTTCATTTTCATTTATAGCATTACCTTTTCTTTTTGCCACAAAAAACATTAAATTCTCAGTCGATTTGAGTTTACTGGTAAGCCACAGCAAATTTAATCCGTCTACTGATATTGTTTATATCAGGGGTACGTTTAATAATTGGGAAACAACAACTCCGCTTACTGCTGCCGGTAATAATATTTATTCGGTTACTATTCTTCTTACGGACGACAGTTGGTACGAATATAAATATTTTATAAATACTTCTGGAGCAGCCAATAGTGGTTGGGAAACTAATTTTCCAATCACTTCGAGCGGAAACAGAAGAATTTACATTGGTGTGAATGATTTGACACTTCCGACCGTTTATTATAATGATGGTGAAATGGATAAAGTCAAATCCACAACGCACTTTACTATCTATTATACAGCTTATGACAATTCATATATCGATGAATTTGCCTCGCGGATTGAAAAATGCTATAATATTATTTCCAATTCCATTCAAAGTTTCCCAACGGCAAAAACGAATATCTATTTATATAAAGATTTGGATCAACTTCATATAGCATGCGGGTATCCCGAAAACGGACCAAGTTCAATTGGTTCTGCCTGGGGAGCAACGCTGATTACCATGCTGGCACCCTCAAAATCAAGTTTAGACGATGCGCTCGGCTTATTTACACACGAATTCACACATTGTTTGATAGCATCAAAAACAAAAGTAACACTTCCAGCCTGGATTAATGAAGGTGTGGCATCGTATTATGGCCGACAGTTCTCCACCAAAGACTGGATAAAAACAATGATGGATCAACAAGGGAAACCCAATATTGCTGATATTTGGAATGGAAATATGGGTTATGCATACTCTGGGATTCTGGCGTATTACATTATTAAAACAAAAGGCGAAGCTGCTATGGCTAAGTTTATTGAAAATATGAATTACACCGATATCGGATATGCAAACCTGGCAGCCTTGCAAACCGACTGGCACGCATTTCTGGACGTTTATCTCGACTATCAGACAACGGTAAATGTAAAGTTCTCTGTCGATATGGCCGATATGATAGGTGCTAAATATTTTAATACAGCAACTGATAAAGTATTTGTAAATACACGTGGCACATTGAGTGACTGGTCGCTAAGGCAAATGACACTCGAAAGCGGAACGGTTTATTCGGTCACCTTACCCTTTAATCGCTATAACTTTTTTGAATATAAATTTTCTACTAATTCTTCAACTGCACCAAACGGAGGCTACGAATTGAAAGTGGATGATACAACCATAGGAAGCAGATTGCTGGATGTTGAAAACTCAAATAAAACATTAACAACCGTCAAATTCAAATCAACTGCCACTACGCCTGTGACAGAAATTGATATGACATCAATTAACAACAAGATCAATGTACTGAAAGTACATGGAAAACCATGGGAAACACCTGATTTCTCAACATTTAAATACTTTTTTAATGTATTGACGCCATCCGAATTTGAAGCACAAAAACCGGTTGATTCAATGCCTTTCGATTGTGGATTTGTATCTACTGACGGAACTATTAATGTATGTACACCGACAACATCTTCTCAATTAGTTGTATTTAAAGATATTAATCAGGCGGCTTTGTATTATCTCTGTCAATCGTATATGTATTATTTCTATCAGACCCGAAACCTGCCCTTATTATTTAAAATCGGTTTTGCTGCTTACGAATCAGGAGCAAACCCAACGGATGCAGTCATCAAAACAGCTGTGAATGCTTTTGGAGGAACGCTGACTTCATTTGATGTGCTTAATAATCCTTCCACTTTTACTTCTAACAACGGTTTCGCTGTTGCTTATGCATTTGGGGAATTTATGAGTGTTTTCAAAAACTGGGGGTATCCCAATGTCATTACAATAAATTCAACCGGTTTTGATGTAGCAAACTGGTGGGGTAATGTTGATAATTTAAAAGGATTGCTCGATGATTTTAACCGATATAACTTTGCCCGTTTTCTGCAAACCGAAGAGAATAAAAGAGTAAAAGTATATGAGACCACTCATTTCAAACTTTTTACTACGCCGGATGTTTACGCCATGAATTTCGTAACTTTATCCGATTCAATCGAATCTGCTTACAATGAATATGTAAGGAATTACGGATTCAGTGCTAGTGAAAAACTATCTGCCTTTTCGGTTACTGGTTGTGAAGATGCTGCAATTGAAGGGTTAACCTGCGATCCTTCCGCAACCGGAACCGGAGGAACGGCTTGGTCGTCGGGTCTTCATTTTACCTGTGCATGGAAAGCCGATATGGTTGAAGGTGTTAAACATTTGGCTCGCCATGAATTGGGACATTCGTTTCAGGGTTTTTTGCCAGCCGGCCCCACCACGCAATGGTTAATGGAGGGATTTGCTTTCTTTAGCGACGGAGGCCCACTTAATTCCGATTATTCGAATGCCGGCACAGGAAAAGATTTCTACAAACAGCTTGGCATCGCTTCACTTGAGAGAGGAACCACATTTTTCGGACACCGTCCGACTTATGAAGATACCAAGGTCTATCCCGGATACGAGACCGATTACGGATATAAATACTTGGGCTATTTCTTTTGTGATTTTATTTATCGAAAAGGAGGCTATGCAGCAGTGAAAGATGTGCAGTTAAACGATTTGGAAGGATACAAAAAAATAGGGTATGCGTCGGGCCAAGATATTTTGGATGCTTTCTATTTTGATTTTGATGTGCGGCTTTTAAACAAGAATGTCGCCACACTTATTACACCTACAATGAATGTTGACGAAACTTCATCCACGGTAAATATCAGTTGGACACCACTAAGCACGTCGGTTAAGCTGAATGTTGCTGTATCCACCGACAATGGAGCGACCTGGACAACAGTGGCTGCGAATACTACGGCGACTTCATGCAGTTGGAATGCGGGTAATTATGTAGGAAAATTCAGGGTGAAATTTTCTGCACCCGATGTTTTTGATTATCAAACAATCTATGGTCCATTTAATAAAATTGATTTAGCAAAGCCAATGATTAATTTCCCCATTGGAAACGAATACCTGATTGCCGGAGATACGGTAGCTATTTCGTGGGGAAATACCACACTGTCGAATTTTAAAATCGAATTTTCGGGCGACAATGGCAGTTCGTGGACAACGGTGAATCCGGCGGTTACCGCCTCAGTAAAAACCTATAAATGGATTGTTCCGTGGACTATTTCCAATCAGTGTAAAATCCGGATTTCGGATGCTGCAAATGGAACAAATAACGATTTGAGTGATCATAATTTCACAATATTAGCACCCAATCAGATCGGCGGACCGTATTTGTTGGATAAAAACACTGTTTTACTTATGCATTTTGATACTGACTTGAATAATCGTTCCAATCTATCGGGAAATGGAGTAGGATCAGCACAGAATATAGTTTCGGATGAAACGATGAGCCCTCAACTTGGAAACTGCTACAGAACAACTTCAGCTGTTACAGTCCCTCACCATGCAAATCTGAGTTTAACGGGCGACTGGACTATTGAAGCATGGGTGAAATTGACTTCATTCAATCCGAATGGAAATATGTATCTGCTTACAAAGCCGGGCGATACGGATGCATACGCCTCCAACTATTCGCTCGAAATAAACCCATGGTGGGGAAATGTTTTTCATGGGTTCTATTTCTCGGATGCAAGTTCACGAATCGGAATCAGTAATTACGCACCAACATTGAACCAGTGGTATCATGTCGCCTTTATTCGCGACACTAAAACATCACAGATAAAAATTATGATTCACGATAAAAGCCGCACACTTGTTGCCTCACAAACAGCTTCCTATACCGGAACGGCAACTTTTACAAATACAAAGGATTTATTGATAGGAAGTGGAATCGATGGATACGTTGATGAAGTAAGAATAAGCAACATAATAAGAAGTTTTACTTCTACGCCGGTTAATTCGCCTATTGAAAATGAATTATTGTCTGTGTTCCCCAATCCTTCGAACGGCAGAGTACAATTACACTTGCAGTCGGAAGCATTAAATGCCGAACTAAGTGTTTTCAGTTTAGACGGACAACTTGTAATTCGAAAAAGAGTAACAAACACCCTTGATTTTACATTAGATTTAACTTCGGTTAGCAAAGGAGTCTATTTCATTCATATTGCCGACAACAACAAAAATCAAATAGTAAAATTGATAATTCAATAAATAAATTACAGCTCTATAACCGTTTTGGGTGGTAAAAATCATAAGAATAGGAAAGCGGAGTCCTTCCGCGTTCCTGTTTTTATTGGTGCGCCGAGCATGGCGAGTATATTTGACGGTTCAAGTCCGTTATGGGGGCTATCAGTTGCCAACCATTAGCTTAAGGCAAGGGTGTCCATCGCGAGTTGGAATCTGAAGGAAGCCGGCGGCAAATTTCCGGT
>JAJFVH010000036.1 GCA_021371875.1 Bacteroidales bacterium | reverse complement strand
TGTGTTTATAATTTATATATCTGCCCCCTAACCCCCTAAAGGGGGAATAATACAGGTACTTTGAGTTTTGTTATTTTATAATCATCTCCTTGTGTGTCCTAAATTTTTATTCGGTCATGGGTGTTTCATCTGTTTATTTTTCAAAGAAGGGGTTGAAACTCTTTGTTGTAGACAATTATTGCTTTGTGTGTCAATTGTTTGACATATTCTTTCGTAATTTACTTCTTGAGTTCACATTCCACATTTGTACTTTTCATTTTCTTGCGTTAATCCGTGAATCATGTAACTTATTCACGGAATTATGTAAAAACTTTCGGTTTAAAATTTCTCACCTTTGCCATGTAATAATTCAGTTACAAATTCAACTCAAATCAAGATGAAAAATAAAAGTTTAGTACTGCTCGCCGCTGTTGCATTATTTCTTTTTCCGGCTACGAATTTTGCTCAATCCAGTCAACCCTCCGAAGGTATTTCGGCCGGTTTTAAAGTCGGAGCCAATTTATCAAATGTGTACGATTCGGATAATGAGGATTTTCAAGCCGACTCGAAATTAGGTTTTGCGGCCGGCGCTTTTCTTTCTCTCCCTCTCGGAAGATATTTAGGAATTCAACCGGAAATATTATTTTCTCAGAAAGGTTTTCAAGGCTCGGGTTCGATACTGGGGAGCGACTACAGTTTTTCACGTACCACGAACTATATTGATATCCCTATCTTGCTCGCAATTAAACCGATTGGCTTAATCACCTTGTTAGTGGGTCCTCAGTATTCGTATTTGATGAGTCAAAAGTATGTATTTAAAAGTGCAATAGTCAATATCGAACAGGAAGAACAATTCGAAAATGAAGATATTCGGAAAAACACCTTGTGTATTACCGGTGGTTTCGATGTCAACCTGACCAATATTGTACTGAGCGCCCGTACAGGTTGGGATTTGCAAAACAACTCCGCCGACGGAACTTCAAGTACTCCGCGATACAAAAATATGTGGTATCAGGCAACCGTGGGATACAGGTTTTAATTCATAATTTCACAGGATTTAATTTTTATAAAAACAAAAAACATGGACAATTTAAATGTAACAGGAATAGCGATTGGCGCATTAGTCGTTGGAGCGCTTACAGGAGCAGTTTTGGGAGTTTTATTTGCACCCGACAAAGGCAGCAAAACGCGTAGCAATATCGTTAATGGCGCAAAAGACATGACCGACGATATCAAGAAAAAATTGACTGACGAAGCAGCCGCTTTACGCAAAAAAGCCGAAGAGTTGGAAGAACTTGCCAAAGAAAAAATAGATGACATTACGAATAATGTCAAACATAAAGCAGAGGAAGCCACTAAGGCTTAAAAACAAAAAAGAACAGGCGAGCCGAAACATGTTTTCGGTACGGCCGGTTTTTTTTTTATAAAAAAAACGCACTAAATCAACACGATTATGCCTGAATTTGAAAAAATAACAGAAATTAGCGAAAGTTTAAAACAATATTTGATTACAAATTTTGAACTCATTAAGCTCCAGGCCACCGAACGGGCTTCGGTCATTGGATCGGCTTTGGCGAGTAGGTTTGTCGTAGGGTTAACAGTATTTCTGTTTGTATTTACCCTGAGCATCGGACTTGGTTTTTACCTGTCGGCATTGCTCGGCGATACTTATTCGGGATTTGCTATCATTGCCGGGTTTTATTTTTTACTCGCAATCGTATTGCTTATTGGACGAAAGAAACTGATTGAAACTCCATTGAGGAATAAGATTATAAAAAAGATATTGGAAAGTAAGATGCCCTAAACACAATTCAAATTATGGAAAACAAACAAATTACCAACCACGCAGCATTGATGAGGCGAATTGTTGAGTTAAAAGCCGACAAATCCGTTCAGGAGGTAACACTCAAGATTACTTTTCTGGAAATGATTTCCACACTCGATCTTATGTCCATTTTCAGAGGGAAAAAGAGCGAAGATGCACCGCTTGATTTAGTGAAAACCGGAGTTAATATGGCGCTCGACTTAATTATTGATATGATTCTGGGGAAACATCGCAGTGTAAAAGGATTTTTAAGCTCGGTGTTGGTGGAGAATTTTTCCAGGATACTGATAAACAATAATCTGATAAATATAATTTCGGGTATCAGCTCTTTGCTAAGTCGGAAAACACAATACGAAAGAAGTCAGGAATAAAAAATATAAAAATCAACTAAAAATGAAAACAGCAAATTTAAAAACAATGATGCTTGCATGCATAGTTGCAGTGGGAATTATCAGCTGTAGCTCACCAAAACAAAAAGCCGAGAACCTTGAAAATGCAGAGGAAAATCTAATCAATGCACAAAACGATCTTGATAAAGCTATTTTGGATTCGACCAACGAATATGACCGATACAAAATAGAATCGGAAGCTAAATTAAAAGCCAACGATTTGAAAATTGCAGAGTTAAAAGCCAAAATGAAAGCCGATAAACTTGAAATTCGTACAAAATACGAAAAACAATTGAATGAACTTGAGATGAAAAATGCCAAGCTGAAAACAAATATCGAGGATTATAACGAAACCGATAAAAACAAATGGGAAATTTTTAAATCGAACTTAAACAAAGAAATTGAGGATATTGGGAAAGCCATAACAAAAATGGCCGAAGAAAACCAAAAATAACAATGAATATGAAAAAAGCAGGCATAATAATTTTTATAGTTGGCGTTGCGTTAACTGTTTTCACAACATTTCAGTTTTTCACGAAAGAGAAAGTGGCCGATTTAGGCGTAGTAGAAGTAACCAGAGAAAAGCCACACTCCATTAGTTGGTCACCTTTAATTGGTATCGCGGTAATGGGTATTGGCGGGGTTCTTTTGTGGAAAGGTTCAAAAAAATAAGCTACCCAGGGCGCTGATGACAAAATATGTGATTTATGTAAGTTTTTTCCACAGATATGTAACGTGCAAGGGACTTAACTGACCGATCTTTGTATCGAACAATGAAAAGACTTACGAAATGAAATCCGATGAATTAATAAGTAGATTTATTTTGTTCATTTACAATAAAATAATATAGAATAACAACCGGGAATAATCAAAATCTCAAAACAACTATCCAAATGAAAACAACTATTTTTAAAATGAGCGGACTTGCCTATATAGCAGGCATCATAATGATTTTTTCTTTAAGCTCTTTAAGTTCGTGTGCAACCAAAACATCTTTTCTAACCTCCACGGTTGCGCCGGCAGCACAAGGAACCGTAACGGTAAAACAAGATGGCAATAAAAATTATGTAATCAAAGTCGAACTTTCGAACCTTGCTCCCTCCACCCGACTCTCACCACCCATGAATGCTTATATAGTATGGATGGTAGCAACGGATAATTCGACCAAGAATTTGGGACAATTAAATACTTCCGAAAACTTTATGTCGAAAAACTTAAATGCTTCTTTCGAAACTGTATCAGGAACTAAACCGGTAAAAATTTTTATTACCGCCGAAAATGAGGTAAATGCTCAATACCCCGAGTTTTCAACACTTGTATTGACGACAGACTATTTAAAATAAGCTTAAAATAATTTGGGGAATTTATAACCCACAACAATAAAAACGATCTGTATTGTTGTTTTTTCTTTTTTAATAAAAAAACAGACAGGTGCAAAACAGAAAAACTCAGGAAATAAAAATCAATTTAATAAAAAAAAACATTCATGAAAAAATTAATTATCTCTCTTTCACTCATTCTGATAACGGGATTTGCATTTAGTCAAAGTCCTTTATACCGAGGTTCTTCTCTGTTGAATCTTGGCGTCGGATTATCCGATTCGGGCATTCCGGTTTATATCGGATTCGACCACAGTGTGTCACAAAATATAACCCTTGGAGCTGAATTGTCGTATCGTGCCTATAAAGAAAATTGGCAAAATGATTATTACAATCACAACATTATCGGCATTTCGGGAAACGCCAACTACCATTTCAATAATTTGTTCCGTATTTCGCCGCGTTGGGATTTATATGCCGGCGCTAATGTCGGTTTTTATATTTGGACTTCGCCCGATGGATATACCGGAAGCCATAGTTCAGGCTTAGGATTAGGCGGACAAATAGGCGGACGATATTTCTTTACCAACAATTTGGCCGTTAATCTCGAATTCGGAGGTGGAAACGCTTTCAACGGAGGTAAATTAGGGTTGTCATTCCGTTTGTAGGGTTAAATGATTTGAAAATATAATGATCTGAAGATTTGAAAATACGTGTTAATAACACGGCTTCAAATCTTCTTTTCATTTTCAAATCTTCAAATTTCTCTTTCATTCTCGAATCTTCAAATTTACAACAACATCATGCAAAACGCGCTGAAACTTCCATTTTATGCAAAAGCATCACTCTTTAGTGTTGGCATAGTCGCTTTTGTGGCAATGTTGTACATAGCCCAGGACATTATTGTTCCGCTTATTTTCGGGGCAATCATAGCCATCGTGCTTCATCCGGTGGTTGCCTTTTTTGAACGAAAGAAAGTAAACCGTATCATTGCCATTTTAATCGCCTTATTGCTTGCAATCATCCTTATCGCCGCATTAGCGGTTTTTATTATTTCGCAACTTAGCCGGTTTAGCGAATCGTGGCCTGCGTTGGTCGAAAAATTCACATCGCTTTTTAATCAAACCATCCACTGGGCGCCGGGCTATTTCGATATCAGTCCCGACAAGATCAATTCGTGGCTTTCCGAAACAAAAGATCAAATAATAAACAGCAGCAGTGCAGTTATCGGGCAAACCATTTTATCCGTAGGCAATACGGTGGTCGTTTTATTTGTAATTCCCGTGTATATTTTCCTGATTTTATTCTATCAACCGCTTCTGCTTGATTTTATTTACAAAGTATTCAGCAGCGATAAGCAAAACCAGGTGGCCGAAATAGTTACACAAACCAAAACGGTCATTCAACGTTATCTGATAGGGCTTTTCATTGAAATGGTTCTGGTAGCTATTTTGAATTCCATTGGACTGTTGATTTTGGGAATCGAATACGCTGTTCTGATTGGCATTTTGGGTGCGTTACTCAATCTGATACCTTATATTGGTGGTGTTATTGCTGTGGCTATACCCATGATGATTGCTTTGGTAACAAAAGAATCACCTTTATTTGCGTTGTATGTGATGGCAATTTATATTTTTATTCAATTGATCGACAATAATTATATCGTGCCGAAAATTGTGGCTTCAAAAGTCCGTATAAATGCACTTGTTTCCATCGTTGTTGTATTGGTAGGCGGCGCCTTGTGGGGCGTGGCGGGTATGTTTTTGTCTATTCCGCTTATAGCCATCGTAAAAGTTATTTGCGACCGCATCGAATCACTAAAACCGTTTGGATTTTTGCTCGGCGACACCATGCCGGAGATCATTATTTTTAAAATAAAAAGTCTCAAAAAAAAGAAATAATCATTGGGAAAAATATCCAAATGATATATCTAAGCTGCTATACATCTACTTTGTAGGTCAGTAAAACTGTCTTGGAAACTATAGCTCCAATCGGGTTTTTCTACAACTCACAGACTTCATTCACGTCTGCAGATAACACATTAGTATATTAAAAAACAGTAATTTATGTAACTTATTTATGAAGTTATGTAATGTTTGCCACCTCAAATACCCCCATCTTTGTCATGTTGTAATATTTTATTTCAACATACAAAAACAACTTATAATTATTCATTTAATAAAATTACCAACCAATGAGAAACAAGATTATTTTATCGAAAAAAATGAACACCTCAGCGTTAAAATGGAAAAGGTTTTCAGGCTTATTCAGCATGAGCGTCATGCTCGTTTTAATTGCATTTTTTACATGGCAATGTAAAGATGACGACTTTACGGGCGAAGTAGCCGGCGTTTGTCCTGAGGTAATTACTACCGACCCGGCGAATGGTGCAATCAATGTGGTAACCAACAAACTGGTTACAGCCACTTTCAACGAAGCGATGGATCCTTCAACTATCGACGAAACGACATTTTTTCTGAAAAAAGGCACCACCTTAGTATCGGGAGTTGTTTCGTACAACGGTGTAACAGCTACTTTTGTACCAACCAATCTATTGGATGCCAACACTGTTTATTCTGCCACTATCAAACGTGATGTTAAGGATCCCATGGGCAATATCATGATCGAAGACGCAACATGGAGCTTTAATACAGGCTCTGTCCCTACGGTTATACTCACTGATCCTGTTGAAGGCGCTTCGGATGTAGTTCTCGACAAAATTGTTACTGCCGATTTTAGTACTGCAATGAATGCAACCACCATCAATGCAAGCACTTTCGTGGTTATGCAAGGTTCTGTTACGATTCCCGGCACAATAACTTATTCAGGCGTAAAAGCCACTTTTACACCAACAGATGCTTTTAAAGCAAACAAAGTGTATTCTGCCACCATTACCAAAAACGCGAAAGATGTTGCAGGCAATGCAATGGCAAAAGATACTACCTGGAGTTTTGCTACCGGCACGCTTCCTATCATCACCATTACTAATCCGGTAAACGGAGCAGTTAATGTGCCACTCGATAAGAAAATAACAGCTACGTTCAGCAAATTGATGAATGCCACAACCATTACTCCGGTGACATTTACGCTCAAACAAGGAACTACTCCTGTACTGGGATTAGTCAGTTATGAAGACATGACAGCTACATTTACGCCTACCTCTAATTTGTTGAATGGCGTTGAATATACTGCTACCATCACAACCGGCGTAAAAGACTTATCTAATAAAACGATTCCATCAGATTCTACCTGGAAATTTACGACAGGTTTACTTGTTGTACCGGTTCTACCTTATGTAACGTTAACCGATCCGGCAAATGAAGCTGTCAATGTGCCACTCGATAAAGTAATCAAAGCCACATTTAGTAAAATAATGGATAATTCAACCATTAATTCATCTACTTTCACGCTTATGAACGGTACGACACCGATATTGGGATTTGTAACTTACTCAGGCCATGACGGATTTTTCACACCGGTGACTCCGCTTTTAATGGGTACAACCTACGAAGCAACCATAACTACGGGAGCAAAAGACCTGGATGGAAATGCAATGGCAAGTGCAAAAAAATGGAGTTTTACAACCATTCAACCAATAGTACAATATACTGCTGCATTATCATCGAATCCTACTGAGGGCGGAAGCACGAGTGGTGGAGGATCGTTTAATGCTGGTACTTCGGTTACAGCTATCGCAACGCCAAATTCGGGCTATACATTTACAAATTGGACTGAAAATGGAATCATCGTATCCAACCTCGCAAGTTTTACTTTTATATTAAACAGCAACAGAAGCCTGGTAGCGAATTTCAGCACCAATCAACTCACAGTTGCATTATCATCCAATCCTGTTTTAGGTGGAAGCACTACCGGAGGCGGATTGTTTAATTCGGGAGCTTCAGTTACAGTCACAGCCACTCCAAATGCAGGTTATAGTTTTTCAAACTGGACTGAAGGAGGAGTAATTGTCTCTCCACTTTCGAGCTATACATTTGTAGTAAGCGCTAACAGAACCTTGGTAGCAAACTTTACAGCTATTCAATATACTGCAAGTTTAAGTTCCAATCCTGTTTTAGGTGGAAGTACCAGCGGTGGTGGATTGTTTAATGCAGGAGCTTCGGTTACAGCCGTTGCAACTCCAAATGCAGGTTATACATTTGCTAACTGGACCGAAAACGGCAGCATCGTGTCGAGCCTCGCGACTTATACATTTATAATTAATAATAACAGAACGTTGGTGGCTAATTTCAATGCCAATCAACTCACAGTTGCATTATCATCCAATCCTGTTTTAGGTGGAAGCACTTCCGGAGGCGGATCGTTTAATTCAGGTTCTTCAGTTACAGTCACAGCCACTCCAAATGCAGGTTATAGTTTTTCAAACTGGACTGAAGGAGGAGTAATTGTCTCTCCACTTTCGAGCTATACATTTGTAGTAAGCGCTAACAGAACCTTGGTAGCAAACTTTACAGTTATTCAATACACTGTCGCTGTTTCATCTAATCCTGCAGCAGGTGGAAATACCAGTGGTAGCGGATTATATAATGCAGGCGCTTCAGTTACAGTCACAGCCACTCCTGCCAACGCCGGATATTCATTTGATAAGTGGACCGAAGGCGGCATACAGGTTTCAACATCGGCCAATTATACTTTTGTGATTAACAATAACAGAACCCTGGTGGCTAACTTTGCAATTGTCAACGCAGGTCCCGATGGAGTAAATCTTGGATCGGCAGGCAACTTCGCGGTTCTGGCCGGTGCAGGTATTTCAAATACCGGAGTTACTACACGGATTACAGGTGATGTGGGTTCTTTCCCAACCGCCACAATCAATGGACTTCTTGCAGGAAATGTTATCGGAACACTTTATACTGTAGCCGACCCGATAGTAGGAACCGCTAAAACCGATTTGACAACCGCTTACAACGATGCACAATCACGGTCGTTAGATGCTATTTCGTTACCCGGACAATTAGGTGGGCTTAGATTGGCTCCCGGATTGTACGTAAACTCTACAACGAGCGGAATTTCAGGAACAGGAGCCAACGGAATCCTGACACTTGATGCAGGCGGAAATCCGAATGCAGTATGGATATTCAAAATGGGTTCTACATTGATTACCGACGCAGGTACAAGCATTGTGTTGGCAGGTAATGCCCAGGCTAAAAATATCTATTGGTCGGTTGGAACTTCAGCCACTTTGGGGACTAACTCCATATTTTATGGAAACATCCTGGCTGATCAATCTATCACGCTGACAACCGGTGCAACTTTGACCGGCAGAGCTTTGACCCGCATTGCAGCAGTTAGTTTGGATTCCAACATTGTTACCAAACCGTAGTAAATACAGTTATGAAGAACCTGCCTTTCGAGGGCAGGTTCTATCTGACAATAAAAAAACAATTATATACACATGAAAAAAACTAATTTTAAACAAAATAAAACCATGTTTCGAAAACTAATTTTCGCTTCATTGATGTTGATAGGCTTTGCCACAACATTTCAGGCACAGGAAGTGCAAAGAACTCAGCCTAAATTCTGGGTAGGAATTTCTGGTGGCGCCAATATTAATATGCACACGGGTACAACCCAAACATTAAATTCGTCATTGATGGCTCCGGCTGCTTTTCACGAAGGACTCGGAGTGGGAGGTTTCGGTTCGCTTTTACTCGAATATCGCCCGATTCCGGTGGTGGGTTTTATGCTGAACCTTGGATACGATAACCGCGGAGGATCATTCGAGCAGACTGTATCGCCCTGTAATTGCCCCGAAGATTTAAAAACAAACCTGAGTTATGCCACCATTCAGCCGAGTATTCGCATTTCTCCCTTTGGACCTGATTTTTATGTATTTTTAGGTGGATCTTACGGTTACAACATTGACAAATCATTCGCTTATACTTTCGATCAGAACAATGGTAATTTGTTTACTACTTCCGAAGGCGAATTCAGTGACGTTCGACGCGATGTGTTTTCGACGCATGTTGGTATCGGTTACGATATTCAACTGTCGGCAATCAACAGTCGTACACAGGTAGCTCTGTCGCCTTTTGTTTCGTATCATCCTTATTTCGGACAAGCGCCACGTAATGTCGAAAGTTGGTCGTTATCAACTGTTCGGGTTGGTCTGGCTTTGAAATTTGGAACAGGCAAAGTGAACAACGCACCGGAAGAAACAAGGATAGTTCCAATTCCGGAAAAGAAGCCGACATTTCCGGCAGTCCTTATTGTACCTGCCGAAAGTGATGTGAAATTCATTACACGCGCACCGCTTACCGTGCCCGTAAAACGTACTATCAACGAGGCGTTTCCACTTCGTAATTATGTGTTTTTCGAGGAAGGCTCATCCAAAATTCCTGCTCGTTACGTGAAACTGAAAAAAGATCAGGCTGCTGGTTTTAAAAGCGAGCAACTACGTAAATCGGAACCTAAAGATCAAACCGGACGTTCGGCGCGTCAGTTGAATGCATATTATAATATTCTAAACATTCTGGGCGATCGCATGAGAGAAAGTCCAAAAGCGACCGTAACATTGATAGGCGCTTCGGCAGGTAATGGCGCTGAACTTGGTAAAACTTATGCCGAATCGGTTAAAACTTATTTGGTGGATGTGTTTGGCATTGCCCCTACACGGATTACAACTGAAGGAAGAAATCAGCCATTACATCCTTCGGAATTGCCGGGCGGAAAAAATTATTTGCCTTTGCTTCGTGAAGGCGATCGCAGGGTTGATATTGTAAGCAGTTCGCCTGATTTACTCACGCCGCTTCAAATTATGGCGGTGCAGGCCGATCCTTTGGATAGCCGCGTTGTGTTTACTGCAAAATCCGAAAAACATCAACCTCTTAAATCGTGGAATGTAGAACTAACCGACGAAAAAGGAATTACACAAATTTACGGCCCTTACACCCGCGAACAGGAAAGTGTTTCGGGGAATACCATACTGGGCAATCGTCCCGAAGCGAAATATAAAGTTGTAATGGTTGGACAAACCATCGATGGAGCTACTATCCGCAAAGAAAGTACCCTTCGGTTGGTTCGCAACGCAGAACCTGTGGAAGAAGCTTTACGCTTTAGCATTTTGTTCGATTTCGACCAATCACTGGCGATAGCGGCTTATGACAAGTTCCTGACAGAAGTAGTTACACCTCAGATAGCAAACAACAGCACAGTAATTATTCATGGTCATACCGACATTGTAGGTAGCCAAGAATATAACATGAACCTATCGCAGGAAAGAGCGCTCGATACACAAAAAATACTGGAAAAAGCTGTTTATAATGCAGGTAAAACCGGTATTGTGTTCGAAACGCTTGCTTTTGGCATGGATGCCGATAGTGCACCATTCGAAAACAAACTTCCCGAAGAACGTTTTTACAACCGTACGGTAATTATTGATATTGTACCTAAACAGTAAATTTTATCTTCTTATTTGCGTTTTCTTTCTGATAAGCCAGAGTCTATTTTATGGACTCTGGCTTTTCTTATTTACATGCCTACGGGATTTCTTGTACAAATAAGGTAAAATTCATTTATTTACTGAAGTGCGAATTATGTAACTTATTTTCAAAATTATATAACACTTTTCAAAATTAAATAGATGACCTTTGTTTCGTATATCTATCACAATTAAAATTCATTTAAAATGAAACGAAAATTACCTTTTATAGTAGCGACGATTATTTTATTTTTAACGACAACCGTAAGTTTTGGACAGACGGCGCCTAACTTAGGTGCAACGTCTAATTTTGCTTTATTTACCGCTGTAGGGGCATTTAACGGTGATGGAGCATCAACCATAACAGGCGATATTGGTACTAATGCAGGTGCATTCACCGGCCCGGGAACATTAGTTGGAGTGAGTCATGTGGCGGATGCTGTTTCAGCAACAGCTGCTACAGATGTGGCTACTGCATATACTGATTTGTATAGTAGAGTTCATGATGATGTTATTGAAATTGAATTAGCTGGTCAGACTCTTAATCAGGGCGTTCATAGCACTGGAGCTGCTGCAACATTAAATGGAAACTTAACTTTAGATGGGCAAGGTAATCCCAATGCTATATTTATTATTCAGATAGATGGTGCATTAACGACAAGTACATCCTCCAATATTATTCTGATTAATTCTGCTTCTCCAAATAATGTATATTGGCAAATCAATGGTCAATTCGATTTAGACAATAATGCTGTTTTCAGGGGTACAATAGTTGCCAATGGTGCTATCAATCTTTTGGAAGGCTCAAAGCTTTTTGGGAGAGGACTTACAAAGGCGGGAGCAATTACCCTGCACAATAATACAATTACGATACCTACTTATTTCCGCTCACAAGCTTCAGGAGATTGGAATAAGAAAGAGACATGGCAATCATCGTCGGATAGTATAACTTGGGTTGACACCGTTGAGTTTCCAACAGCTGATGCAATTTCCATCAATATTTCTAATGAACATACTGTAACGATTACTGACAATTCAACCGCTTCAATTCTCACTATCAACCCCGGTGCACATCTTACTTTGAATTCAGGACAAACATTAACCGCCACTATATTCAATATCAATAGTGATGCCACCAACGGCACAGGCACATTCCTGAACAATGGAACGTTGAATGCAACTACAACCAATGTTGAACAATATCTTTCTTCAGCACGCAACTGGTATGTATCTTCACCGGTAAGCAATGCTTTAGCACCATCGGGATATACTTATTATAATTATAATGAGGCGGGGAATAATTGGGGAAGTACTGTAACTTCTTTTACTAAAGGAGTTGGATACATAGCTTTACCCGGTTCGCCAGGAAGTACACTGACCTTTACAACACAGACCGGAGGCACATTAAATAGCGGAAATGTGGATGTTACACTTACTAAATCCGGAGCAACCAAAACCGGCTTTAATCTGATTGGTAATCCATATCCTGCTCACTTAACATGGACACAAACATTTGTCGATAATAACTCAACACGAATTGAACCAACTATCTGGTATCGCACGAATGCAGGAACTGTTAATAATGGTGGTGACGCATCATGGTCGTTTAAAACAATTAATGCCAGTACAGGTGAAGCTTCTCCATTGGGCACTACCGCCATTATTCCACCTATGCAGGCATTCTGGGTAAGAGCGGTGAGTGCAGGAACGTTGACATTGAACAATGATTTGACACTTTCGCATCAAGCATCCAATCCATTAAAAGCTCCGGCAATTAATAACTCTGATGACCGTCAACGGTTGCGTTTGCAGGTTAACAACGGAACTTCAACCGATGAAGCCTTGATTTATTTCGATGCCAATGCTTCAAACGGTTACGACCGCTACGATTCGCCTAAATTTGAAGATGCAACTACGGCTACGCAAATTTACACTACGGCCGGAACAGAAAAATTAGTTATTAATGGAATGAACAGCATCCCACTCAACACCGAAATCGGCTTTGGATTTGTACCGGGGAATGCTGCATCGTTCAGCATCATGGCCAACGAAGTAAGTAACCTGCCATCGGATGTAAAAGTGATTTTGAAGGACAATGTAACGCTGGCTGAAACCGATCTTACAAATGGAGTAACCACATACCAATTCAGTCCTGCAACTATAACTACCGACCGTTTTAGTATCATTTTCCGTACGCCAGGAGCCGTAACTGGAATTCCAACGGCAGCTAACGATCCGAACCTGTTAGTGTACCGTAATGCAAATAATCAGATTGCCGTTCAGATCAAAGGACAACTGAACGATTCCTATTCGTTGGATGTTTATAATTCTGTGGGACAAAGACTTACCAGCAAACAAGCTACTGCAGGAGTTACAATTATGGATGTCCCTCAGTCGGGTGTATATTTTGTGGCTATTAAAGGAAATGGAAATGAAACAACTAAAAAAGTAGTTATCAATTAAAGAAATTAATTATAAAAAGAATAAAGCCATGCATACATTTGAAAATAAAACAGCAAAACATCCCTATATAGTTCCGAAGATAGAACGAATTAAACTTGATAACGAAATTTCGTTACAACTTGAATCGAATGCACCGGTAGGTCCGGGAGAATCGGGATATGCGCCTGAGCACTTCAACAACGATCCGTTTAAAACCAATATCGGATAATACAACATAACACATTCTCGTTTGCGACGAGGGGTTTATGATGAAAATTACGGCGAAGAAAGAGGCTGTATCGCTTTTGATACAGCCTCTTTTATTGGTGCGCCGAGCATGGCGAGTATATTTGACGGTTCAAGTCCGTTATGGGGGCTATCAGTTGCCAACCATTAGCTTAAGGCAAGGGTGTCCATCGCGAGTTGGAATCTGAAGGAAGCCGGCGGCAAATTTCCGGT
>JAJFVH010000035.1 GCA_021371875.1 Bacteroidales bacterium | reverse complement strand
CGATGACTTGCCACTCTGCTCCCAAACGTAGTAAACGTTCGTACAATTTATAACTGCTTTCTTCCATAATTCTTATCATTATTCTAAAAACAAAAGTAGCTAATTTATCCTTGTTTCACACGATTAACGATTAAACCATAATGTTTTCTTGATATAAAAATATAAAATTCACAAATTCCGGTTTATACTAATGATAATTAAAAAGCTGAACGTAATTTATTATTTAATATATACCCTTATAATTTTATTTACAATTGTGGGGTATATATTTAATTACAATGGATTGTTTTACTCTGTTCCAGAAAATAATTTTTTAAATACATATCTTCCATATTTGTTTATTTTCTTGTCGTTAATATGTTTAGTTTTCGGATTTATTTTTTTTGAATTAAACAAAAGTAAAATCCGGAATATTAAAAATGAATGGGAACAAAATCGAAAATATATACAAATAGCTGGGTTTAGATTATATTTGGTTGGTTTTACGTTGGTGGTAGGAGTTCCTGTTTTTTATATATCATATAATGTAATGGTATTGTATTGTATCGGTGTTTCTGCTGTATTATTATTACTTTGTAAGCCTACAGAGAATAAAATTATGAACGATTTAAACAAAAATACAGATACCTATTAAGGACAGGCTATTTAAAAAAGATTTATATTTTTATTTGCAATTTTATTTCTACTTTTGCAGATACTTGAGTATATAAAATTTAATACTAAAGAATACTTATAATTATGTCAGTAAAAAGCGGTAAAGTATCGCAGATAATTGGACCGGTAATTGATGTGTGTTTTCAAAAAGAGGACAATAAAGAAATAATATTACCATTCATTCACGATGCATTGAGCATTAAAAGACCTAACGGCAATGAACTGATTGTTGAAGTACAACAGCATATCGGCGAAGATACGGTTCGCACCGTTGCCATGGATTCGACCGATGGACTGTGTCGCGGATTGGAAGTTATTGCGTTGGGCAAACCTATTTCAATGCCGGTAGGCGAGCAGGTGAAAGGGCGGTTGATGAACGTTATCGGTGATTCGATTGACGGCATGAAGCCGCTCGATAAAAAAGGTTCATATCCGATTCATCGGGAACCTCCAAAATTTGAAGACCTTACAACGAGTGAAGATGTGCTTTTTACCGGAATCAAAGTGATTGATTTGCTTGAACCTTATGTGAAAGGCGGTAAAATCGGACTTTTCGGCGGCGCCGGAGTTGGGAAAACGGTAATCATCATGGAATTGATTAATAATATTGCCAAAGGCCACAGCGGATTCTCGGTATTTGCCGGTGTGGGCGAGCGTACGCGTGAAGGAAACGATTTGTTGCGTGAGATGATTGAATCGGGCGTAATCCGTTACGGCGAAGAATTCAAGAAAGGTATGGACGAAGGCAACTGGGATTTATCGAAAGTTGATTACGATGAAGTGGCAAAATCGCAAGCCACCCTTGTTTTCGGGCAAATGAACGAGCCTCCGGGCGCACGTTCTTCGGTGGCTTTATCAGGATTAACAGTGGCTGAGTCATTTCGCGATGGCGGCGGCGAAGGTGGACGCGATATTTTGTTTTTTATAGATAATATTTTCCGTTTTACCCAGGCGGGTTCCGAAGTTTCTGCTCTATTAGGCCGTATGCCTTCGGCAGTGGGTTATCAGCCTACATTGGCTACCGAAATGGGGCGCATGCAGGAACGTATTACTTCAACCAAATATGGTTCTATTACATCGGTTCAGGCGGTTTATGTACCTGCCGATGACTTGACCGACCCTGCTCCCGCCACAACGTTTTCACATCTTGATGCTACTACGGTTTTGAGTCGTAAAATTGCCGAGCTTGGGATTTTTCCTGCCGTCGATCCGCTCGAATCCACTTCGCGAATCCTCAATCCGCTTGTAGTGGGAGAGGAGCATTACGAAACCGCACAGAGAGTGAAGCAGATTTTGCAACGCAATAAAGAATTGCAGGATATTATTTCCATCCTTGGAATGGAGGAATTGTCCGACGAAGATCGCACGACGGTAAATCGTGCCCGTAAAGTGCAACGTTTTCTATCGCAACCTTTTGCAATGGCGGCTCAGTTTACGGGGGTTCCGGGGGTAATGGTGCCGATAGAGGAAACTATTCGCGGTTTCAAAATGATACTCGATGGACAGTTGGATGAACTTCCTGAAATGGCTTTCCTGAATGTAGGCACCATCGACGAAGCCATTACCAAGGGCCATAAATTGATGAAACAAGCCCGAAAGAGTGTAAACGATTAAGCGTAAAGTAAAATCCCCGATAGATGAAATTAGAAATAATAACTCCCGAAAAAGTGTTTTTCTCAGGCGAAGTCCAGTTGATTACTTTGCCGGGAACATTAGGTTTGTTTACATTGCTCGACGGTCATGCGCCGCTTATTTCATCTTTGCGTCAGGGTGCCATAAGTTTCAGAAATGAAGAAGGCGTTACGGAATTGAATATTGAAAGCGGGTTTGCCGAGGTCAATAAAAATCTGGTGGTTGTTTGTACGGAATTAACGGAGGAAAAATGAAAGAGTTAAGAAATAAACACCTGTTGATTTTTACCATGGTCATGTTGTTGGTTGGTTGGGGTATCTGGTGGGTGATGAATTCGGCATTTCATATTGAGGGTTTTAGGGGTTATCCTTTTATTCCTGTTTTGTTTTATCTCTCTGGCCTCGTGTTGGTATACGTATTATTCAGGGTCGATAAAACCAAGCCCCGTAAACTGGTCAACGTGTATATGTTGCTCAAGTTGATTAAAATGTTGGTTTTCGGAACGACAGCTCTTATATATTTGTTTGCTTTTAAGGTGAATACAAAAACTTTTATAGTTGTTTTTGCCTTTTATTATCTGATATATCTTCTTTTCGAAACTTATACTTTTTATAGTGTAGAAAAACAAATCAAGAAACAGAAGGCATGAGCAGAAAAATAAAAATATTATTGTTGCTGTTGAGCGCATTCGGTCTGACGTTCCATCAGGTTCGTGCTTCTGATGTGGTTGCTACCGGAAAAGAAGAGCCTTTGAATGTACGTGAACTTATTCTCGAACATATATCCGATTCGTACGAATGGCATATCACTACGATAGGCGATAAACATATTTCTGTTCCGTTACCGGTTATTGTTTACAGCAAAATATCTGGTTGGCATGTGTTTATGTCGTCGGAGTTTCATGGGGGACGTCACGAAGGGCTTTTTATCGCCCGCGAAGGGAAATACAAGGGTAAAATTGTGGAACTCGATACTGCTGGCAAGGAAATCAAACCTTTCGATATTTCGATTACAAAAAATGTTTTCTCCTTGCTTTTCAGCAGTGTGTTGTTAATAATTATAATAATGTCGGTAGCGCGTTCGTATAAAAAAGAGGGCTTTGCCCCTAAAAAAGGATTTGTTGCCGCTATGGAAATGTTTATAATGAGTGTAAACGACGATATAATTAAACCTTGTATCGGGAAGGATTATAAACGGTATGCACCGTACTTGCTGACCTTGTTTTTCTTTATATTTATCAATAATATATTAGGATTAATACCCTTGTTTCCAGGTGGAGCCAACGTAACAGGAAATATTGCCATAACATTTGTACTGGCAGTTTGTACGTTTTTAATTGTTAATTTATCGGGCTCAAAGGAGTATTGGAAAGAAATTCTCTGGCCTGATGTTCCGCTTTGGTTAAAACTGCCGGTACCTTTAATGCCTGCTATTGAGTTGGTTGGCATTTTCACCAAGCCATTTGCTTTGATGATCCGGCTTTTTGCCAATATGCTTGCCGGACACTCTATAGTTTTAGGACTGACGGCTTTGATTTTTGTAACGGTGAGTATGGGGCCGGCAATGAATATAAGTATGACTGCGGTTTCAGTTGTGTTTAGTGTGTTTATCGGGTTTGTGGAATTGTTGGTTGCTTACATTCAGGCTTATATATTTACCATGTTGTCTGCTGTTTTTATTGGCTTGGCAAGGGTGGAGCCACATCACAAACATTGAGTTCCGTAATTTATAAAGTGTAAAGTTCATAAAGTAAATGAATAACAATAATTTACTTGTATAATTAAAATAAAGAAAATTAAATAACCATTTAAAAATAAATAAGTATGTTACTTTCAATTTTATTACAGGCAGCTGCCGGAGCGGGTTTAGCAAAACTTGGAGCAGGTATTGGAGCAGGACTTGCAGCCATTGGCGCAGGGATAGGTATCGGGAAAATCGGGGGTTCGGCTATGGAAGGAATTGCCCGCCAGCCTGAAGCAGGTTCGGATATAAGAATGAATATGATTATTGCAGCAGCTCTTGTAGATGCTGTTGCTTTATTTGCCATTGTTGTTTGCGGATTTATTCTTTAAAGCCAGTTCTAAGGTCAAGTCTATAAAAAAGATATAATTGCCTGTAAACCATTGTCAATTGTGAATTATTAATTATTAATTGTGAATTAATTATGTCGTTATTAACGCCCGATTCAGGATTGTTATTCTGGATGCTGATTTCATTCGGAATCGTTGTTTTTATACTTGCTAAATTCGGATTCCCTGTCATTCTGAAAATGGTGGAGGAAAGGAAAGCGTATATAGAAGAATCGCTATTTATGGCCGAAAAAGCCAGGACAGAGCTGGATAAAGTAAAAGTAGAAAGTGAACGGATTATCGAAAATGCCCGTAATGAGCATCTTAAAATTATGAATGATGCTTCCCAGCTGAGAGATTTGTTGATTATCGATGCAAAAACCAAAGCTGCCGGTGAAGCCGATAAAATAATCGAAAATGCGCGGGTGCAGATTCAAAGCGAAAAGGAGGAAGCTATTCGAGATATTCGCCGGCAGGTCGCGGGGCTTTCGGTAGACATTGCCGAAAAGGTGCTGCGCAGTAAGTTAGCCGAAAAAGATGAACAACTGAATATGATTAATCGTCTGCTCGACGAGATTAATATTTCAAAATCATAAAAAAAATTATGAATACAGGATTGATTTCGTCACGTTATGCCCTTGCGTTGTATGAATTTGCCCGGCAGCAAAACGCTGAGGACAGGGTTTACGACGAGGCTAAATTATTGGCGAAAAGCTTTGCAAAATTCAATGACCTCAGGCCTGTGCTTGACAATCCGGTATTGGGAAAAAATCAAAAAAAGCAAATCATTCTTTTAGCAATGGGTAATACGGTTGATGCGGTTTTTGATAGATTCATCGATTTAGTCCTCGAAAAGAACAGAGAAACTCAAATTCAGACTATAACGCTGAAATATATCGACTTATACAGAAAACGCAAAAATATTTATCCCGGGAAACTGACCATTGCTTCAGCTGTTGATGGACTGACAGAGAAACGGTTAGTCGCTGTTGTTGAGAAAGAAACACATGGGACACTTGAAATTGAGAAATTTGTCGACCCTGCTATATTGGGTGGTTTTGTGCTTGAAGTCAACAATGTAAGATGGGATGCAAGTGTCGCTGGTCAACTTTATAAGATAAAGAAGAATTTTATTGACCAAAATATCAAAACCATGTAATGAATTTACAATTGACGATTGAATGAATAATTGTACAAGGCTTCACAAACCCGATTGTAAATCGCGAATTAAATAGATCATAAATTAAAATAAGATGTCTGACAAAATAAAGGTGAGCGAAGTGTCCGAAATTCTTCGGATGCAACTCGAAGGAATTAACACGGCGGTTCAATTTGACGAAGTCGGCACCGTACTGCAGGTGAGCGACGGTGTAGTGCGTATTTATGGATTGAACAACGCTGAAGCCAACGAATTGCTCGAGTTCGAAAACGGGATGAAGGCCATTGTGATGAATCTTGAGGAAGATAATGTAGGAGCTGTTTTGCTTGGACCGACCAATCTGATTAAAGAAGGCTTTACCGTGAAGCGAACCAAACGTGTCGCATCCATTCAGGTGGGTGAAGGTATGCTCGGACGTGTTATCAATTCTCTGGGTGAAGCGCTTGATGGTAAAGGAAGCATTGGTGGAGAGCTGTTCGAAATGCCGCTCGAACGTAAAGCGCCCGGCGTTATTTTCCGCCAGCCGGTAAACGAACCGCTGCAAACCGGTTTGAAATCGATAGATGCTATGATTCCCATTGGGCGCGGACAACGTGAGTTAATTATTGGCGACCGCCAGACAGGGAAAACAAGTATCGCCATCGATGCTATTATCAATCAAAAAGAAAATTTTGAAGCAGGGAATCCTGTTTATTGCATATATGTTGGTATCGGTCAGAAAGGTTCTACCATTGCGTCCATTGTGAACACTTTGAAGGAGCACGGGGCAATGAGTTATACTACCATAGTGGCAGCCAGTGCCTCCGATCCTGCTGCCATGCAATATTTTGCGCCTTTTGCCGGTGCGGCTATCGGTGAATATTTCCGCGACACAGGCCGCCATGCACTTGTTGTTTACGACGATTTGTCGAAACAGGCTGTAGCTTACCGCGAGGTTTCTCTGATTCTTCGTCGTCCTTCGGGTCGTGAAGCTTATCCGGGCGATATTTTCTATCTGCATTCGCGTTTGCTCGAACGTGCCGCTAAAATTATTGTTCAACAGGAAGTGGCCGAAAAAATGAACGATTTACCTGAAAGTCTGAAAGGAAAAGTAAAAGGCGGCGGTTCGTTAACTGCTTTACCGGTTATAGAAACACAAGCCGGCGACGTGTCGGCATATATTCCTACCAATGTGATTTCGATTACCGACGGTCAGATATTTCTGGATACCGATTTATTCAATCAGGGAAACCGTCCGGCTATCAACGTAGGCATTTCGGTTTCGCGTGTGGGTGGACATGCGCAAATCAAACCGATGAAAGAGGTAGCGGGAACACTGAAAATTGACCAGGCTCAATTCCGTGAACTGGAAGCTTTTACCAAATTCGGCGGAGATATGGATCCTGTAACTGCCATGACTATCAACAAGGGACAGAAAAATACGCGTCTGCTTGTACAGGCTTTACATGAACCTATGCCGGTCGAGAAACAAGTAGCCGTGCTTTATTGCGGAACACACGGATTATTGGCTAGTGTAGCTTTGAATAAAGTACAGGATTTCCAGAAAGAATTTCTTTCCGTGTTGGAATTGACGCACCAGGCTGATGTACTCGATCTTATCAAAAAAGGAATTATTAACGACGAAATAACTGCTATTATCGAGAAAGTAGCCGGAGAAGTGGCAAAAAGACTGGCATAGCCACCTAAATCCCCCAAAGGGGGACTTAAAGATGTTTTATATTTAATTATGAATTGTGCACTCTGAATTGTGCATTAAATTTATGGCTTCATTAAAGGAAATAAAATCAAGGATTCAATCGGTTAAGTCGACGCAAAAAATCACGTCGGCTATGAAAATGGTGTCGTCGGCAAAATTACGCAAAGCGCAAAGGATCATTGAAAACTTTTATCCTTATGAGCAGAAAATGAATGCACTATTAAATAATTTTCTGAGCGCTCAAGAAGATGATTTTGATTCTGTGTTTGCCGATAAACGTGAAATTGAACGTGTGGCTATTGTGGTTTTTGCATCCAATTCAAGTTTGTGTGGAAGTTTTAATAATAATGTTGCGAAACAGCTGATTCAGGTTTTGGAATCGTATACCATTTTAGAACAAAAAAATATCTTGTTGTATCCCGTTGGCAAAAAGATAGCAAAGGCATGTATTAAAATGAATTTTAAGCCTCAGGACGATTTTGAATCGTTGGCTGATAAACCCAACTATAATCAAGCCGTAAAATTGGCCGACACTTTGATGAACTTATTTCTTAACAAAGAGATTGACCGTGTTGAATTGATATACCATCATTTCGAATCTAAAAGTTCGCATATAATTACTTCAGAAACATTCTTGCCCTTACGGTTCGAGTCTCATGGAAAAGGAACTCCGGTTCCCGATTATATTGTGGAACCCGACATCCGCACCATTCTGGAAGAGTTAATTCCTAAGGTGTTGAGACTTAAGCTATACACTGCGCTTCTCGATTCTAATGCATCGGAACACGCTGCACGTACCATAGCTATGCAAACAGCTACCGATAATGCAGATGAACTTCTTCAGGAACTTTCGTTGCAATACAATAAATCACGCCAACAAGCCATTACCAACGAATTGCTCGATATTGTGGGCGGATCGTTCGGCAGGAGCTGAAATAAAACATCTTATATGGAGAAGACTGCATTTGTTGCGGTCTTTTTTTTGGTGCGCCGAGCATGGCGAGTATATTTGACGGTTCAAGTCCGTTATGGGGGCTATCAGTTGCCAACCATTAGCTAAAGGCAAGGGTGTCCATCGCGAGGTGGAATCTGAAGGAAGCCGGCGGCAAATTTCCGGT
>JAJFVH010000034.1 GCA_021371875.1 Bacteroidales bacterium | reverse complement strand
ATATAATATCGGTAGAAAGACATTTTCACACACATATAACACCCCGTACGGGGTGCAACAAACGAGGGTGGGCGAATAATTCTACCGATATTAAATCCCTAACGGGATTGTAGGTCGGAATACGGATAATCATTTATTTTTATATTAACGCGAAACGCTGAACCTGACCGGCAGTCAAGGCAGACGCGAAACTATAAAACGTTTAAATCAACCCCCATTGTCAACAATAACAGGATCAGAACTCCAACAACAATGCGATAATATCCGAATGCTTTGAAACCATGTTTTGTAAGAAAATCAATGAAAAATTTAATAGCCGCCATTGCAACTATAAATGCCACTACATTACCAATAAGTAGAGTTGTGAGATTCTCGGACAGTAAATTTAACCCTGTAGGTTCGGTGACTAACTTCACTAACTTATATCCTGAAGCGGCTGCCATTGTTGGAACAGCCAAAAAAAACGAGAACTCGGCAGCATTTTTACGCGATAATTTGGTGGTCATTCCTCCCACAATGGTGGCCATGGAACGCGAGACACCCGGAATCATAGCAATACATTGGAAAAATCCGATTTTCAATGCCCGCTTCCAAGTCATTTCCTGGTTTTCTTCAGGTTTGTTAAACCATTTATCCACAAATAGCATCAAAACGCCGCCAATAACCAACATCAACGCCACAACAAAAACATTTTCGAGCAAAGCATCGATATAATCGCTTGCCAAAAACCCGATGGCTGCGGCCGGTAAAAATGCGATCAATAGTTTCCAGTAAAAATCAAGAGTCTGAAAAAATCGTTTCCAATATAAAACTATCACCGAAAGTATAGCCCCAAATTGGATATTGACCGTAAATGCTTTGACAAATTCAGTGCTTTCGACGCCCAACACGCTTTGTGCAATAATCATGTGTCCTGTCGAAGAAACAGGTAAAAACTCTGTTAACCCCTCAACAATGGCGATGATAATTGCTTCCAGTATACTCATGCTTATTTATTGTTTTTGTTTGGGTTTGAATAAAATGGCGAAAATGACAAATATGAATCCAAAGAAAGAAACCATAGGCCCTACTGTAATTCTTCGTACACTGAAAATATCCGGGTTAAATTCCTTCACAGTAGGTGAACCAGTCATAAGAATAAATCCCAAAACAATAATGATAAAACCTAAAGCGATAAGCAAGAAATTGATTTTACCCAAAATAAGACGCTTGTTTTTTTCCATATTAAAATATCTAAAATTCTGTTTGTATCTAAATAGTGTTTGCAAGAAAACGCCAATCTCTGCGTTGCACTCACATCAAAAACTACTCATCCCGATTCATCGGGACTTCGTGTTTTTGCTGTTTCGTGCGCCTTGACTTTTTCTTATCAAACACTGAGTTTTCTTTCAAGCACTCAATAATATAAAGTTTAATATCGTCCGTCGCTTTAAACATAATACATATCATGAGTTTTCATTTTCAAATATCTGCCGACGGCAAAATACGATGAAGTTGAAGTAAGTACAATGCCTGAAACAATCACTATTAACGACACAATTACCAAGGTAATCGGATCAATCATCATACCCGTCATACCAAACTCAAACATAATATAATAAACCATGGCTGCCAACATAAACAGTGAAATAATTGCTGCTATCAAGCCGTTTAATATTCCGCTCATAACATAAGGTTTACGAATAAACCAGTGTGTTGCACCCACGAGCTTCATTGTGTTAATCAGGAACCGGTTAGAATAAACGCCCAAACGAACCGTGTTATTGATAAGTGCAACAGATACAATGAGTAAAACTATTGCGAAACCCAGTAAAACCAAGCTGACCTTTTTTACATTTTCATTGACTAAGCTCACCATATCTTTCTGATAAGCAATCCGATCAATATGTTCAAACGCTTTAAGTTTCGCTTCGATTGACGCTACACTATCGGGATTCGCATAATTGGCTTTCAATTTCACTTCGAGTGAGGCTTTCAGGGGATTGTACCCTAAAAATTCCTTTGGATTTTCGCCTAAGGAAGCAATGTAATCTTTCAGGGCATCTTCTTTTGAAACATATTCCACCGACTTTGCAAAGGGTGATGCCGTAAGATATTTTTCGATACGTTGGGTATATGAGTTATTGATATCATCATCCAAAATGATCGAAAGATTGATATTCTCTTTTACAAATACACTTATATCCCGTGCCACGAAAAGCAACAAACTGACCAGGCCCACCAGAAACAAAACAAGCGACATGCTTAAAGTAGAGCTTATATGGATGCTTCTGAATTTTTTCTTTGGTTTTGTATTATTGTTTTTACTCATAAAACCCTGAATTTTAATTAAGTTGTTGTTTTGATTTTTTCCACTGCAAGAGTGCGAAACCAAGCAAACTCAACACCAATATAATGGAAGAAATAAGTGCAATTGTGTTGCCCAGACTGTACGAAACCGGTTCAAACTTAAATTCAACTTCATATTTTCCGGCTTTCAACGGCATTGCCCGCAACAAATAATTTGCCCGGACATAATTTCTTTTTTCACCATCGATGTACGCATTCCAACCTTTATCGTAAAATATTTCGGAGAACACGGCCATCTGGTCGGTTTTCGATTCGAAATCATACACCAAATGATTGGGTTGATAATATCTTAATGCGATACGTGAAGTGCTGTCCGGCGTTATTTTGGGTAAAACCATCGAAGCAAATGTTTTATCTACCACCATTTCGTGTTTTGTGTCTATTTCGCCTACAAGTTTCATTTCCTCGTTCGCATCGGCTGCAATACGGACATTATTGACGAACCATGCATTTCCATTGGCATACGGATTCACAAGCGGAGCTGTATCTTTGTTATAAATTACATATTTCATGTTCAGCATATTCAGTACGCCCAGCGAATCGAGAGTCGGAGTAATACCATCGAATGTTTTAGCGGTTCCGAAAGCGCGGAAAAGCTGTCCGATTTCGCCTTCGATCTGCATATTTATCAATTCCTGGTAACGACGGAGTTTTGCAGCGTGATAACCTCCGATATTTTTATGGAAATACGAAGGCGTGGCATCGTTGAATATGTTGACCGTGGCATCCAGAACCCTGTATTGCGATTTGTCCTGAAGAATCATTTTGTCGGCATTTGAGGGTTGAATAAGCGTTTCGATTTTACGTTTACGGGCAAAACTGTCATCGTTCAGATAACGTTTGGCAACAGGCAATAAATCGGCTAAGAGCAGGATGCCGAAAAACGTAATCGTTACGCTTGCCTTCAATTTATTTTTAGCATATAACCAGATCAAAAAAGCCGCTGCCAGAATAAACGCCAATGACCGGAATGCATCCGAGCGCAGCATAGCTTCGCGGTCGAGCGGCAGAGTTTCTTTCAAAAAAGCATAATCGCCCTGAAACTGCGCGTCGGCAGGCGATACGAAATTTCCGGCAAGCGATGGAATTAACGCAAATAGCAGGGCAATGCCACCCGTGATGCCGGCGCTAATCATTACCGGGCGTATGAGTTTCTGTTTATCGGTTTTCGGGTCGAGTATTTCTTTCAAAGCCAGTACGGCAATTAATGTTATTCCGAAACCGGTAGCCACCAAGGTCATCGAAACGGTGCGGAACTTGTTGTAAAGCGGCACATAATCGATAAAAATATCGGTAAGCCACATAAAGTTTCTTCCCCACGAGAGCATCAATGTAAGCGCTATCATAGGAACAAGCCACCACAGAATTCGCTTGTCGACAACAAAAAATCCAAGCACGAACAAGAAAATCACGATAGCGCCGAGATACACAGGCCCCGAAGTTCCGGGCTGATCGCCCCAATATAGCGGGAGCTGCATTTCTTTCATGAATTTTTCCACATTAGGCACACCGAAACTTTTGATTTTCTTGCCCGTTTCACTGTCAGCATTTAAAGTTCCGGCGCTTGCTCCGCCTTTAAAATCAGGGATAAGTAAAGTCATTGTTTCGTCAACGCCGTAACTCCACTGTGTTATGTACTCTTTGTTCAGTCCGTGTTGCGCATTTTGTGTATCAACAGTCAGTCCGTTCGACTTGCCACGCATGGTGTATTGACTATATTCGTAAGTAGTCAGCAACGAAGTGGCGTTCATCCCTAACGCGACAATTGCCGCCGCCACCACCATGCCTGTTGATTGCAAAAAGGATTTGATTTCTCTATTTTTAAGGCTGTAAATAAATTCGACAGCAACAAAGAAGATAAGAATAAATAAAGTATAATACAGAATCTGAACATGGTTTGCCCTCACCGCCAAACTTAAAAATATGGCGGTAATTATACTGCCAATCAGTTTATTTCGTCTGAATGCCATGAAAACGCCTCCTATAAGTGGAGCCATGTAAGCAATGGTAATGGCTTTTGAATTATGACCTGCAACAATAATAATAAAGTTATAGGAGGCAAACGAAAATGCAATGGCGCCGACTATGGCAAGCCATGGATTCACCCTGAAAGCAAGTAGCAAAATATAAAACCCGATGAAATATAACATCAGGTTATAAATCGTATTGGGGTATATGTGAATTATATCTTCAAGGTATTTAATCAGATTATAAGGCTGTTTCATTGATATTTGGTAAGTTGGCATTCCGCCAAACATCGAGTTGGTCCACAAAGTAACGTCATCGTGACTTTCATTGTGGTCGATGGTTTCTTTGGCCATGCACATCCAACTTTCGGTATCGTGTCCGATAAGCTGTTTCCCTTCCAGTACAGGCTTAAAGTAAAAAAGTGAAATAACAGTAAACAGCAGGATAGCAGCTATGTGCGGGGTGAGCTTGGAGATGATTGTTTTATTCATGGATAAATAAAATTTGAATAAGAGCAGTTTTTGGGAAAAATCAAACAAAAGTACTACATTTATTCACAATTTATAGCGTCGAAGCGGTTAAAAATTTAAAAATAAGCCTTTAAAATTACAGAATGAGCTTTTAAATTTTAAATAATAGAGAATAAATAATGTTGTAATATTTTTTATTGAAAATGATTATCCGCAAAAGCTCCTAAAGTTTCAAATAATATATTTCGGTGCGCTGCACCTGCCAACAAAGGGACAGCGTCCCGATATATTGGTAGAAAATACAAGCAGAAAAAGCACAAAGGTGCAGCGCACCGAAATATAAATTAGGACACATTGCGGATAATCATATTATTGAAATACTATGTTAACGTGAGTTCGATATAAGAAAAATGTAAAATGGTTAGCATAATTCAGAGGTAATTATTATATTTATAGTGTTGAAATACAAATAAATAACTAAAATTCATCACTATGCTAACCACCAACGAAATTACTGAAATTTTCTATTTATGCGATGATTTTTCAAAAGAATTTGACAAATCATACAAAAAACATATTTTACAAGCAGACAACAGTAAAAAGACCGGCTCACCCGTAAAAGTTGTGGACTAAATAAAAATCAATAATTTTGCAATTGAACTTTAATTGCAAGAATCAATTATTTAAACGGAATTAATGAGCTTATTGAAAATAATTGTAAAAGATTTTCTGTTACTTAGAAACATTTACGTATTAAATGTGGTTGTATTTAGTACGAAAACAAACTAAATAGCATTTTTAAAAGAGAACAAAAAATGAAGAAGATATTAGTTCTATTGTTAATCATTTTATTGTCTTGGGGGACATTTGCCCAGAAAGGAATCATCAAAGGGCGTGTTTATAATGCCAAAACCAATGAACCGATTGAATTTGCTAATATCTTAATTCAGGGAACAACAATAGGTTCGACATCCGACTTAGGTGGTAATTACATCTTTACAGGCGTCGACCCTGGCTTTTTGCGTTTGGTAGTCAGTTTTGTCGGATTCGAGACCACGGTTTCGCCCGAGGTACAGGTGCAGGGCAATCAGACTGTCTTTGTCGATATATCGGTGCCGGAGTCTTCAGTCCAGATTCAGGAAGTGGTGGTGCGTCAAAATTTAAACCTGAAACGTATCGAAAGTCCTCTTTCGGTGTTGTCGGTGGGTGTACAGGAAATTGAGAAAAGTGCGGGCGCTAACCGTGATGTATCCAAGGTGGTGCAGGCTTTACCCGGCGTAGGGGCAACCGACCCGAACCGCAACGACCTGATTGTACGTGGTGGTGGTCCTTCTGAAAATGTATTTTATCTCGATGGTGTCGAAATTCCCGTTATCAATCACTTTGCCACGCAAGGTTCGTCGGGTGGTGCCGTAGGGGTTATTAACCCTGATTTTGTCCGCGAAATCAACTTTTACACCGGAGCTTTTCCGGCTAATCGTACCAATGCATTGAGTTCGGTGATGGAAATCCGCCAGAAGGATGGCAGCAAAGACCGCGTTCACACCAAACTCTCGGTGGGTGCATCGGATGCTGCGTTGACCATCGATGGCCCGTTAAGCGAAAGGTCAACTTTTATAGTTTCTGCTCGTCAATCTTATCTGCAACTTTTGTTTAAACTCATCGGATTACCTTTTTTGCCTACCTATAACGATTTCCAGTTGAAGTACAAGTATGAAATTGATAAAAAAAACGAGATTACTTTTATCGGCATCGGCGCTATCGACGATTTGATACTCAATACCGGATTGCAGGAAACCGGTACGGAAGCCCAAAAATACTTGCTCACTTACTTGCCCGTTTATAAACAATGGAATTATACGGTAGGTGCGGTTTATAAGCATTTTGGAGATGGATTTGTCGATAACTGGGTGTTAAGCAGGAATATGCTTCGCAATAAGAATTTCAAGTATGAAAATAATGACGAAACAAAACCCAAGACTTCGGATTACCTGTCGGATGAAGCCGAAAACAAACTTCGCTTCGAACGTGATTATCCTTACCTGCCAATAAAGTTGAAGTTGGGAACCGGGCTGCGCCATTCGCATTACACCAACACTACTTTCCGCAGGTATTTTGCTGCTGGCGAAACCGTGGATTTGAATTACAATACTAAATTAAATCTTTTCGGGTACCAGGCTTTTGTCCAAGCATCCGATGAATTTCTGGATGAGCGTTTGAAAATGTCGTTGGGCGTGAATGTTGTCGGGAATAATTTCAACAATAACATGAAGAATCCGTTAAATCAATTTTCGCCTCGTCTTTCGGTTTCTTATATTATTTCGGATCAATGGGATTTGAATGTAAATTTCGGGCGGTATGCAATGCAACCTGCTTACACGACCATGGGCTTCAAAAATGCCGCCGGAGATTTTGTAAATAAGAACGAAAAATTGAAATACGTTATTTCAAATCAGGCTATTCTGGGTCTCGAGTATCGTCCGGCAGATAAAACGCGTTTAACTGTCGAGGGCTTTTACAAGCGATACATGCAATATCCGTTTTCGGTGCTCGAAGGCTTAAGCATTGCCAGCAAAGGAGCCGACTATGGCCAGGTTGGCGATGAGGAAATTGTGTCGACAGGAAAAGGCAGGGCTTATGGGGTAGAAATTTTATACAAAATAATGGAATGGAAAAACCTGAATCTGACTTCTACCTATACTTATTTCCGTAGTGAATTTACCGATAAAAATGAGGTGTATCGCCCGTCATCATGGGATACAAAACATCTGTTCAATTTGATAGCCAGTTACAAATTTCAAAAAAGCTGGAACATCGCAAGCCGTTGGCGTTTTGTAGGTGGCGCTCCTTATTCGCCGATCGATGAAGAACTTTCGACGAATAGAGCTGCCTGGAATATCACCAATCAACCATATTTAGATTATAATAATTTTAATTCGAACAGACTCGCTAATACACACCAACTCGATTTGAGAATTGATAAAGAGTTCTATTTCAAAAAATGGGTATTAAATTTGTATTCCGATGTTCAGAATGTGTATAATTTTCAGACACAGAATGCACCGATTTACACTAACAAAGATGTGAATGGAAATGTACTGGACGATCCGGGTGGCGATCCCGCTAAACAAGGTTTGCGTGTGATTGAGGCCTATGGTGGAACAATTTTACCTACTGTCGGGTTAATTATAAAAATGTAATCTTAAAGCGTAACCTCTAAAATCGCACTATTAAAGATGTTGCACTAATAAATTAAATAGCTTATAATCACATGAAACATTCATTAAATCAGGCTTTAACCAAAGAAAATGAAAATACAGGACAAGTCTTTAAGTTTCCCTTCCGGGGGGAACCAACGGTCTTTCGACCTCAGGAAGAAAAATTAGGGGGGGGTATTTTCACATGAAACGAGTCTACGCCAAAGGCGAGACGAGTTCCATACGACCTTAAAAAAATAATTATTATCGTATGAAACCCCCATGACCGAGATTAAAAATCAGGACACACAAGGAGATGATTATAAAATAACAAAACTCAAAGTACCTGTATTATTCCCCCTTTAGGGGGTTAGGGGGCAGATATATAAATTATTATCGTATGAAACCCCCATGACCGAGATTAAAAATCAGGACACACAAGGAGATGATTATAAAATAACAAAACTCAAAGTACCTGTATTATTCCCCCTTTAGGGGGTTAGGGGGCAGATATATAAATTATAAACA
>JAJFVH010000033.1 GCA_021371875.1 Bacteroidales bacterium | reverse complement strand
CACGCGCTATCTCACTTTGTGTGTAGCCACTTTGCAACATGGTGCAAATAGTATATCTTTGTTCCTTGGTTAAATGACTCATAAATGTCAACTTTGGTCAGTAGACAATAATAAGTAATTTTTTCCATCAGAGCAAGGGGGGAGTTTTTCCTCCTGGCTCTGAAAAAATAAACTTTCCTATTTTGCCCTCAAAGTTGCATTTAATAATTGAATTTACATTGTCAGTTAATACGATATTGTAATTTAGTGAAGTGAAATTAATCATGTAAATTATGTTCGTTCTTGTTAGTAGGATAAAAGTATCCTTACTTTGTTTGCAGACTGTCGTTTCCGGAAGTAGCATATAACCCTAAAATCGTCCCCGAAAAACCTCCGGCTACGTTGGTACTTAAATTCCGGGCATCCACATTATCGGCAACGGCATGCCAGTAATTATTTTCGTAAGCCACATAAAAGCTGTAGGTTGCGCCTTTACCGATAACCTTCAGTTGGATGGTATTGTTTTTATATTCATTCGGTATCTCGATGGCTACAATGCGTTTGGTTTCGCCGGCTGTCCGGTCGAGTACCAAGGCGGGTTTTCCGTTTACGATTGTTTTTCCGAATACAAAATTGAATTTCTCGTTCTGAAAGCATACCAATCCGGCCAATTCATTCGAGGCAGCCGGGTGAAATTTCAGTGAAGTTACGGCAGAGAAGTCGGTGTGTTGCTGGCGGCGCCCGAGAAAAGCAGGTTGACCGATTTTGTATATACTGGCATTGATTGTTTGAATGCTTAATTCGCCGTTATCAATTTTAAACCATTCGCTACGCGGCGTGCGGATCATAAGCCATTCGGGTTTCAACACCGGATTTATAAACTCGTCGCGCCAGGTAAAATTTCCCGTGTGGGATTGTAAAACACTGTTTTGTTTTTTTACTGTCAACGGCAACGCTTTGCCTTTAGGCAGAATTAACGGGATATTGTTTTTCCATGCCACCGGTAACATAAACGTTTCGCGGCCTGTGTTATAATTATCGCCTTCGTAAGGACGGGCGCCGAGGAAAACCGCCCAGGTTTTACCATCGGCATCGTCCACAATATCGGCATGCCCGACGCTTGAAATTTTATTCTTCCTGTCTTCGGGCAGGTCACGTTGGGTCAGGATGGGATTGTTTTTGTAGGGGATATACGGCCCAAAGACATGATCCGACAGAAAAGCCACTTCGGAATGGTTGGTTGAGGTTCCCCCCTCGGCGCAGATTAATAAATACTTACCGTTTCGTTTATAAACATGCGGACCTTCAATCCAAATTGGTTTTTTCGATTTATCGACACCGCCATCAACGATTACCTTCGGTGTGCCGAAAGTCTGATCGGTTTCAACGTTGAATTCATGAATCCAGATTGCCCGGTGCCCCTCATATTCGGGTGTTCCCTGCGGGGCATCGTTATTTACAATGTAGGCTTTGCCATCTTCGTCGAAAAACAGTGAAGGATCGATGCCGTTTACTTCGGGTAATACAATCGGGTCGCTCCAGCCTTTTGCCGGGTCTTTGGTTTTTACGATAAAATTATTGATTCCGTAAGCCGAGGTTGTAATCAGGTAAAAGGTATCGTTGAATTTATTGTATGAAATAGCGGGCGCATAAATACCTTCACGAATGTTCAGATTATCGAGGTTCAGTTGGGACGGACGATCAAGTACATGACCGATTTGAGTCCAGTTTACCAAATCGTTACTCGTAAAAATCGGTATTCCGGGATAAAAAGCAAAGCTGGAGTTGACCAGATAAAAAGTATCGGCTTTGCGGCAAATACTCGGATCGGGATAGAAGCCGGCAAGAATGGGATTGCGGTACTGTTTCGACGTGTTGATTTTCGATTGAAAAATCTTATCGTTTCCTCTATACTCAAAGAAATCGAAAACAGCTTTGTTTTGTGCATGAATGCCAAAACATACTGCAAAAACAGATAGCAGCAATACAAAGTTTTTTTTCATGTTTTTCATATTTGTGTTGCAAAGTTACGATTATAATCAGTTAATCTAATAAAAATAGTATATCAAGTTGTTTTGTATTTGTTACATTTTATGTTGCAGAGCATTATCCAAACGATTATCCGCCAATGTGTCCTAATTTATATTTCGGTGCGATGCACCTTTGCGCTTTTTCTGCTTGTATTTTCTACCAATATATCGGGACGCTGTCCCTTTGTTGGCAGGTGCAGCGCACCGAAATATATTATTTTGAAACTTTAGGAGCTTTTGCGGAGAATCATTTTTCATAATTTATGTCCTCAAAAATCCCTGTTCGGAATTACCTGTAACAGACATTGACCAATGGACTCAACAGCCGCAGAAAAAATCAAAACATTCAAAAATCTCCTCCTTTGTGGCGGTTTGATTGATGCGAATATCGCCGATATCAGCCAACAAAGTGAAGTTTATCTCATTCGACTCGTTTTTCTTGTCGTGTTTCATCAATTC
>JAJFVH010000030.1 GCA_021371875.1 Bacteroidales bacterium | reverse complement strand
GTAGAGCTGAGCAAACAAATAGTAAAATTGCTAAGATTCAACGTATGGCGCAAGGATATCATAACTTCGATAACCTGAGAGCTGCTATACTCTTTTTCAATGGAAATTTATCCTTGTTTCACACGATTAACGATTAAACCTAAAATATAAAAAACCAATCAATCTCTTAATTCCTCATTGGGACAACTTGTGGTAAACAGGGAGTGCCGAAAATTAATTAACAATTCAACTAATTGGCTAAATATATTCAACGCTTATGAATCCATCGACAGATTACTTATTTTACTAAAAAATATAAAAAACAGATTTTATTTTTTTATTACCAATATATTAACTACTTTTGCAGTCCAAATTTCAATATGAAAAAGTACTCATTTTTACTTTTTGTTTCTCTGTTTATTTTTGCTTCGTGTGGCGAATACCAAAAGCTGCTGAAAAGCAATGATCCTGAATTAAAATATACGAAAGCCGTCGAATATTTCGATAAAGGCGATTTTATGCGTGCAAGTACTTTGTTCGACGAAATATCGGCCTACTACAAGGGTACGGAGCGTTCGGAAACTATTTTGAACTATATTGCCAAGTCGTATATGGGTCAGAAAGATTATTTTTCGGCCAGCGAGTATTACAAAACATACATAAAGACTTATCCGAAAGGCACGTATATTACAGAAGCTAAATTCATGATTGGTTATTGTTATTATCTCGACTCGCCTGATGCACGTCTTGATCAGACTTCAACTTTCAATGCAATTGCCGCTTTACAGGAATTTATTGATATTTTCCCGGAAAGCGAAAGGGTGGCTGAAGCCATCAAATTATTAGATGAAATGATTAATAAACTGGCTTACAAAGAGTATCTCAACTCAAAATTATATTTCAATTTAGGGAATTATTTGGGAAATAATTATGAATCGGCAGTTATTACGGCCCAAAACGCCTTGAAAAAATACCCTTCGACAAAATACCGAGAGGAATTTGCGCTGATCATTCTCGAATCGAAATACCAACAAGCCGTACAAAGTATTGAAGATAAGAAAATAGACAGGTATCGCAATACAATAGATGAGTATTACAATTATATCAATGAATTTCCGGAAGGAAAAATGCGGAAGCAGGCAGATAAAATTTTTAACGAATCAAAAAAAATAGTAAAAGATTAAATAATACAGCTATGGATTATAAGAAAGTAAATGCACCGACAAACACCATTTCACGCGACATGAACACCATGAGCGAAAATGTTGGGAATGTGTACGAAACGGTTAAAATCATTGCAAAACGTGCAAATCAGGTAAGTGCCGAGATTAAATCGGAACTCGATAAAAAGTTGATTGAATTTGCTTCGATGAACGAAAATATTGAAGAGGTATTCGAAAACCGCGAACAAATTGAAATTTCTCGTTATTACGAAAAACTTCCTAAAGCCGTTTTGATTGCAACACAAGAGTTTATCGAAGATAAGATTTATTATCGCAATCCGCTAAAGGATAGCAAATTAAAATAAATGTTGTTTTTCACGGCCTGATTTTGGTTGCATTGGTTTAAACAATATTTTTAAAAACGAATTGATAAAAGAATAAAGTGTAAAAAGCTTGCTTTATTCTTTTATCTTTTTTTATATGTGTCCAGTTCATAACATTTTTGTATTTTTGCCGTATATAAGGTCATATAATCTAAAAAGAGAACCATTTCAGTTTGTAATAATTTTACTTTAAAATATTTAGATCATGCTGCAGGGAAAGAAAATCATTTTAGGTATTACGGGAAGTATTGCCGCTTATAAATCAGCTCAACTTATCCGTTTATTGGTAAAAGAAGGCGTTGAAGTAAAGGTGGTTATGACTCCGTTAGCCAAACAATTCATTACTCCGCTTACTTTGGCAACATTATCCAAGAATCCGATTCTCGTTGATTTTTTCAATCCTGAAAATGGAGAGTGGAACAGTCATGTTGACTTAGGTTTGTGGGCAGATGCTTATGTTATTGCTCCTGCCACTGCCAATTCAATTGCGAAAATGGTGAGTGGTGTGGCAGATAATTTGTTGCTTACCACCTATTTATCGGCAAAGTGTCCTGTCTTTATAGCTCCGGCGATGGATTTGGATATGTTCGCCCATCCTTCGACACGGCACAATTTGGAAATACTGAAATCCTATGGCAATCAAATTATAGAACCAACTATTGGTGAACTTGCCAGTGGGCTTGAGGGAAAAGGGCGCATGGAAGAACCTGAAAGTATTGTACGTTATCTCGATAACTTTTTTGAACCTAAAAATATGTCGGGGAAAAAAGTATTGATCACTGCAGGCCCAACTTACGAAAAAATTGATCCGGTTCGTTTTGTCGGTAATTATTCGTCGGGGAAAATGGGTTTTGCACTGGCTGAAGCTTGTGCAAAACAGGGAGCCGAAGTAACTTTAATCGCCGGTCCGGTACATTTAAGCCTTAAGAACAAAAGCATCAAACGAATCGATGTAGAATCGGCAGAAGAAATGTATAAAGCTGTTTTGTCAAGGTTTGAATCAATGGACGGAGCTATCCTGTGTGCCGCTGTTGCCGATTTTATGCCGGTTGAACAAGCCGGCACTAAATTTAAGCGGAAGACTGACAATTTAATTCTTGAACTGAAACCGACCCAGGATATTGCTGCCAAAGTTGGCAAAATCAAAAAACATGAACAATTCTTGGTAGGATTTGCTCTCGAAACACACAACGAAGAAGCCAATGCAAGGGATAAAATGGAACGTAAAAACTTTGATTTTATCGTTCTAAATTCTTTACAAGATCCTAATTCGGGCTTTGGATTCGATACGAATAAAATTTCGATTATTCATCGATCGGGTTTGCAAAAACAATATGAGCTTAAAAATAAACTTGATGTGGCAAACGATATTGTAAATGAGATTAATACATTGATTTTTTAAAATGAAAGAATGATAAAATGAAGAAGTGAAATCTTCCGGATTATCAAATACTTTCATCTCGCCAGAGGCGAGACAAACTTTATAAACTAATAATGGTCAACAAAGTAAAAATTATACTGCTGGGTTTACTAATAGTTGCATCAGCAAGCGCCCAGGAACTGAACTGTAACATCCAGATCAATTTCGACCAGATTTCCGGTTCGAATAAATCGGTTTACAATACTTTACAGAAGTCGATTTCAGAATTTGTAAACAACCGTCGTTGGACGGAAATGACTTACACCAACGTCGAGAGAATTGAATGTTCGATGAATATTATAATCAAGAAAGCTGAACAGGATGTTTTTACGGCCGAGATTCAGGTTCAATCGCGTCGTCCGGTTTTTAATACAAATTATAACAGTACTTTATTCAATTTCAAGGATAATAATTTCACTTTTGATTACAAAGAGTTTGATCAACTCGAAATGAACGAGAATACTATTACTTCGAATCTGACCGCTGTTTTGGCATATTATGCCTATATCATTATCGGGTACGATATGGATTCGTACACGCGTTTGGGTGGTACGCCTTATTTCCAGGCGGCCGAATCGATTGTGAATGCTGCTCAAGGAGCCGATCTGGTCGGGTGGAAAGCTTTTGAAAGTTCGCGTAACCGATATGCCCTGGTCAATAACCTGATGGATGAAGCGTTTAAAAAATATCGCAACTATTTTTATGAATATCACCGCCTTGGGCTCGACGAAATGTCGATAAACATGACCAATGCCCGCGCTAAAATCGCCGCAGGGTTATCTGTTCTTCGCGAAGCAAATCGTGTCCGTCCATCGGCTGTGGTTATTTCCTCGTTCATGGATGCAAAATCAGATGAACTTATCAATATTTTCTCGAAAGCAACAGATAAAGAAAAGAAAGATGCCATTGAAATTCTGTCGGATGTAAATCCCACCCAGATCGACCGGTACGAAAAGATATTGAACTAAAATTTTAATTACAGGGAAACAAATTTTGTATTTCGAAATAAAATAATCTTTTACAGCTCATCAATTCAACACAGATTTTATGCTTAAATCGCTCTATATTTCCAATTATGCATTGATATCCGAATTGCAAATTGATTTTGAAAAGGGTTTTTCTGTAATCACAGGCGAAACAGGAGCCGGAAAATCAATTATTATTGGCGCTTTATCATTAATACTGGGGCAAAGGGCAGAAAGTAAAACGATTAAAACCGATGCTGAGAAATGTGTCATAGAAGCTGAATTCGATATTTCGGGATATAAATACCTGGGCGAGTTTTTCAGCAACAACGATTTGGATTTTTCGGGTGACAGCTGTCTTATCCGCAGGGAATTAATCAATACCGGCAAGTCACGCGCATTTATCAACGACACGCCCGTCTCGCTGAATGTTTTGCGCGACCTGACAATTCGTCTTATCGACATACATTCACAACACGATAATTTATTGCTTTCTAATGAAAATTACCAGTTGGAGGTGGTTGATACCATTGCTAAAAACAGCGAACTGCTTGCTTCCTACTCGGTAATTTACAACGATTGGCAGAATTTATCGGCAGAGTTGAAAAAACTGGAGCAAACTTCTGCACGTTATACTTCCGAACTTGATTTTATCCAATTCCAATTCAAACAACTGACCGAGGCAGGGCTTATTGAAAATGAACAGGAGGAGCTTGAAACGGAGCAGGAAAGCTTGTTACATTCCGAAGAAATTAAATCGGAACTAATGAATGCGCAGGTGTTGCTCGAAGAAGAAAAGGCGGTATTGCCCTTGCTGAAAGACCTTATTGGATCGGTCTCAAGAATAAAAAACTATATCCCGGGAGGCGAAAACTGGATTGAACGGCTTCAATCAAGCTATATCGAACTTAAAGATATACAATCGGAAATCAGTTCTTTTGCCGATAGGGTTGAATTTAATCCTTCCCGCTTGGAATGGATTGAAAGCCGTTTGAGTGAATTATACACTCTGCAAAAAAAGTATAAGGTAAGTTCAGTAGACGAACTGGTTACGATTCGCGATGAATATGAGAAACAGTTACAAAAAATAGAATCGTTCGACGAAGATATTGAAAACTTGAAACTGAAAATTGCTGATACTTTTGAAAATGTGAAATCAGTTGCAGCCCAATTGACTGAAAGCCGTAAGAAAGCCGCTACGCCGATTGAAAACTATATGGTTGAACAACTGACAAAACTCGGGATGCCTAATATCCAGTTCAAAGTGGATATCAATAATCTTCCTGAATTCTTGGCGAATGGGAATGATGAGATTCAGTTCCTTTTTTCGGCAAACAAAAACCGGACGGTGCAACCGGTGCAGTTGATTGCTTCCGGAGGCGAAGTTTCAAGATTGATGCTCTCGATCAAATCGTTGATAGCTGATAAATCCGATTTACCTACCATAATATTCGATGAAATTGATATTGGGGTTTCGGGCGAAATTGCTCACCGCATGGGCGAAATTATGCAATCGATGAGCGTCGGAATGCAGGTAATTGCCATTACTCACTTACCGCAAATTGCCGCTAAAAGTGCGCACCATTACCGGGTTTACAAAGACGATTCAGGCTTGCAAACCCAAACGCATATCGAAAAACTTACACCCGACGAAAGAGTTACCGAACTGGCTCAAATGCTTAGCGGTAAAAAAATGTCTGAAGCTTCTGTGCTGAATGCCCGTGAGTTGCTGGGAATGAGTTAAAAAATAAATTCACTTTTTTTCAATAATTTATAAATATTACCCCGGCGGAGCAATTTAATATTACTCCGCCAAAGGTTCTTGTTAAGCCTCTATAATCCGTATTTCAGAACTTACTTCAATGGCTTTTCGGTATAGCGCACCTACACCGCAATAAGTTTCTTCAGACATTTTCACTGCTTTTTCAAGCTTTTCCAATGGCAGATTTTTTCCTGTAATCGTGTAAATTACGTGCATCTTATAATAATGTTTCGGATTTTCGTCGGTAACATCGCCTTGCACTTCAATATCTACCGCCGTGAAATCGACCCGCATTTTTTTGAGGATAGAAACAACATCCATTCCGGTGCACCCACTTAATGCCACTAGTTGAAGTTTTTTAGGTCCCGGTCCTGAATTTTGTCCACCTCCTTCTATGGGCGCATCCATTGTTATTTTATGGCCGTTGATATCTGCTTCGAAAGCCAGTCCGCCTTTCCAGCTTGTTTTGATTGAATGTTTGTCAGACATAATGATAGTTTTTTTTGATGATTAATATGTATTGTTTTCTAACATTTCCGCGTTTCTATTGTTCAGGTTTAATCGTTAATCGTGTGAAACAAGGATAAATTTCCATTGAAAAAGAGTATAGCAGCTCTCAGGTTATCGAAGTTATGATATCCTTGCGCCATACGTTGAATCTTAGCAATTTTACTATTTGTTTGCTCAGCTCTA
>JAJFVH010000018.1 GCA_021371875.1 Bacteroidales bacterium | reverse complement strand
TACCCAATAATATAATAAATATATGTTACAATATGCAAATTATTGTATTTGCGCTTGTAGCTAAATTAATAACGAATAAAAATTCCCAAAATATCCATTTTTCAACTTTTTGAAAAATGGGGTTAATCAGAGGGGACTCAAAAGTCAAAATATATGAACTCAATGGAGGAATCATCGACTGGCAACAAGCAGGATTTCCTTTAAAAAATTGAGTGAAAAAAAGTTTTTTAGATATTTCAGCCTGAAGGGAGTTTAAAATAAATGTGTATTTTTGCAAAAGAGAAAAAAAGTATATGTCGCTGAAAGAAGAACTTCCACAATTGACCGAAGAAGAACAGATTCAAAAAGAATTTGAGTCTTTACTTGAGGATTACCGGCATACCAATCACCGCCAGAAGATTGAGCTGATAACCAAGGCTTTTATTTTTGCCAATACTGCCCACAAAGGCATTAAACGCCGTTCGGGCGAGCCGTATATTATGCACCCTTTGGCTGTGGCTCGCATTGTCGTGCGCGAAATAGGTCTGGGTTCCACATCAATATGCTCGGCATTACTACACGATGTTGTTGAAGATACGGATTATACCGTTGAAGATATTGAAAATATTTTCGGGACAAAAATTGCCCAAATTGTTGATGGCCTAACAAAAATATCCGGTGGCGTGTTTAACGAAATCGCATCGGAACAAGCGGAAAACTTTCGCAAATTACTGCTTACCATGTCCGATGACATTCGCGTAATTTTGATAAAAATTGCCGACCGCCTTCACAATATGCGGACTCTAGGCTCGATGCCTCCTGCCAAACAATACAAAATTGCCGGCGAAACCAACTACATTTATGCCCCACTCGCCCACCGACTTGGGCTTTTTCGTATAAAAAACGAACTCGAAAATCTCAGCTTCAAATACGAACATCCCGAAACTTACTATCAGATTGAGAAAAAACTGGCTGTCGACGAAGAAGCACGTAATCTGTTTTTCAAGGAATTCTCGGCTCCCATCAGGCGAAAGCTTGGTGAAATGGGATATGAGTTTTTCCTGAAAGAACGCATAAAATCGGTATATTCTATATGGAATAAAATGTCTACCCGTAACATCCCTTTCGAAGAAGTGTACGACATTCTGGCTTTACGCATCGTTTTTAAGCCAAAACCCGGGATGAGCGAGAAAGACCAATGCTGGATGTTATATTCTTCATTAACTGAAATTTACAAGCCTCATCCTGAACGGATCCGCGACTGGGTAAGCAATCCGAAAGCAAATGGTTACGAAGCTTTACACGTAACGGTAATGGGTCCGCACGGGAGATGGGTGGAAATACAGATCAGAAGTGAACGCATGAATGACATTGCCGAAAAAGGACTGGCGGCACATTGGAAATACAAATCTGGCGAAGCCGATGAGTCCGAGCTTGACAAATGGATGAAAACCATCAAGGAACTGCTTGAAAATCCCGAACCGAATGCTATCGATTTTATGGATACATTCAAATTGAACCTTTTCGCATCCGAAATTTTTGTTTTTACACCAAAAGGTGAAATTAAAACCCTTGCATCCGGTTCTACTGCCCTCGACTTTGCTTTCGATCTTCACTCTGACCTCGGAATGCGATGTATCGGCGCCAAGGTAAATCACAAATTAGTTCCGCTAAGTTACAAACTCAATTCCGGCGATCAGGTTGAAATCCTGACCTCAAAAAAACAAAGTCCCCAACCGGAATGGCTCGATTACGTTACTACTGCACGCGCCAAAGCAAAACTCCGCACACATTTCAAACGGGAAGAAAAATCATTGATGATCGACGGTCAAAAGAAAATTGAAGATGCTCTTGCTGCTATCAACCTGAAACCAGAGAATGAAATAATGGTTCGAATTATGAACCATTATAAATTCAGCCAGAAAAACGCCCTGTTTTTACAAGCCGGAAAAGGATTATTGAACCTCGAAGACATAAGTAAAGTAATTTTCAAAACAAAAAATCAGAATGTTTTTGTAAGATACCTGAAAATGCCATTCGTCGGATCAACCGATAATAAACCAACTAAAAACGAACCCGTTGAATTAGTTCCTGCAACCAAAGTCGACCGAAAGAAAACTTTTATCCTATCGGAAGAGAATGCCGGAATAACCTACAAATTTGCCGAATGCTGCCATCCGATTCCGGGCGACGATGTGTTGGGGTACGTAGACGATTCGGAAATGGTAATTATCCATAAACGCCAATGCCCCACCGCTGCAAAACTGAAATCCAACTTTGGCGAAAGACTGGTTTCGGCCCAGTGGAAAACACACAAGGCGCTCTCGTTTGTCGAAATCCTCGAAATAAAGGGAATAGATAAAAAAGGAGTAATGATTGAAATACTGAAAGTTATTACAGAAAAATATGGTGGTAATATCAGTAAAATTAATATTGAAACAGATGCAGGTATCTTCGTGGGACGTTTCTATATCTATGTTCACGATACGGAAGATATCGAAACCTTATGCAAAAATATAATTAAAATCAAGGAAGTGAATTCGGTGCAAAGGGTGCAGGAGTAATTGAATTAGATAAAAAACAAAAGCGAAACAGGTTCCTGACTGCTTCGCTTTTGTTTTTTACGCAACGTTGTAATTTATTCCGCCGAGAATTTATACACACACCATTCGTCGTATTTCTGACCCGGATGCAACACAGGGCTGGGGAAGAAAGGAATGTTTGGCGAGTTTGGGAAACCTTGTGTTTCGAGGCAAATTGCATCCTGGCGGTCGTAGATTTTGTTAACAGAAATCTTTCACAGTATTTGTAAAGTTTATTCTTCAAATTCAAATTTCTGTTGCTCATTTCTAAGAATATGTCGAATAATTCTATTTACTTGGTATGATTTATTTATATAAGTATTTACAGAGTCATCCCATTTTTGATTAATTTGTAGCTCAACTTCTAAGACATCGCCTTTGGCAAATGCTTCCCCTTTATCAATCAAATTAAAAAAGTTGGGATCGTTTATCTTTGCAGATATTTTATTCCCTTTAAAGAAGAATTCCCATTTTAATGATTCTTCAAAAGATAATCGAACGATATTTAACGTCGCGGCTTCTTTTAGAATTCTTTCATCTTTTAGAATTTCTTCTGATTTTAAAGACATATCTGAGAATTCTTCTTTTTCAATACGAATTAAAGGCTTTTCATTTTTATCGGTTACTTCAAACGCATTGATTGCTGGGTCATTGTTAATTACTTCAAAGTTTTGTGATAAGGCATCTTTTATTGTTGCATTTTGTTCGTAAATATTGATAATCGAATTTTCAATAATAAGAGTATCTCCATTTTCATTAAAGATGACAGATTTACTTTCTTTAGTTTCAATTTTTGATGGTTTTTTACCTTTTAGAAATTTTTTTATCTCAATTAGTCCAACAAAAGATGTGATTAATAACGAGCCAATTTCAATATTCTCTTTTGTAAATATTGTTTTTAGTGAATCAATCACTGTTTCAATTAATTCAATATTAATTTGAAAACTTCCTTTTTCTAAAGCTTTTACTTTTATCTCAATTTTTTTTCCAGAGTCAAAATATCTATTAAGCTCTTGAATAATTGTCGTAGTATGTATTAAGCTGCTTATTAACACATTGGCATCAAGCTGATGTTGTTCACCATCAAAACGTAATTTAAAATTATTGTCATTGAAGCTGTTCATAAAAATTCCTATTATGAGTATTTTGCAAATTTAGAGATTTGTTTCTTAAGAACATGCATTTTGGGAAAATAATATTAAATGCAAACCAAAAAGCAAAGCCACCAATCGGCAACTCTGTTTTTCTATTTATCATGCATCAAGTAGCCTTAAAGCCGTCGGACACGATTCTACACTGAGAATTTATACACGCACCATTCGTCGTATTTCTGACCCGGATGCAACACAGGACTGGGGAAGAAAGGAATGTTTGGCGAGTTTGGGAAACCTTGTGTTTCGAGGCAAATTGCATCCTGGCGGTCGTAGATTTTACCATCCTTTCCGGTAACTTTATCAATCCAGTTTCCGGTATAAATCTGCATACCCGGTTGTGTGGTCAACACTTCCATTTTACGTCCGCTTACCGGTTCGTAAACCGTTCCGGCTAATACACAATCGCCTGCTTGCTCTTTGCGCAGGCACCAGTTATTGTCGATTCCCCACCCCGGCACGTACACTTCGTCGTCGATGCGTTCGCCGACAACTGTCGGTTGACGGAAGTCGAACGGAGTTCCTTCCACAGGACGGATTTCGCCGGTGAGGGCAAACGATTCATCCAAAACGGTATAGAAATCGGCATTGATTTGCAATACATGGTTTTTAATGGTTCCGTTTCCGGCGCCTTTCAGGTTGAAATACGAGTGGTTGGTTAACCCGATGACGGTTGCTTTATCGGTAGTGGCTTCGTAATGTATTTTCACTTCGTTTTCGTCGGTCAGGCTGTAAGTAGCCGTAACCGTCAGGTTGCCGGGATAACCTTCTTCACCATCGGGCGAGAAGAGCTCCAACGCCAATTCTGTTTCCGAAGCGGATTTCACAGTCCACACTTTTTCATTAAATCCATGAACTCCGCCGTGAAGGGAGTTGGTGCCATTGTTGATCGGCAAGGTATATTCCACACCGTTGATGCTGAATTTACCATCCTTGATACGGTTGGCGAAACGTCCGCAAATAGCCCCAAAATATATCTCTTTTTCAATCACTTCTTCGAGTGTATCGAACCCGAGCACCACATCGTCGAACCGGCCGTTTTTATCGGGAGCATACAGGCGAACTATTTTAGCGCCATAGTTGGTAATATCTACCGACATGCCGTTTTTGTTAAACAAGGTGTAAAGCGATACCGGCTTCCCATCGAGTTCTATTTGTAATTCTTGAGCTGTTTTCATTTTTTAATATTTAAATTTACCACAAAAAAAGGGACACAAAAGTTATTTTGATCTTTAAATTATTTTTTCTTTTGTGATTCTTTTGTTCCTTTTGTGGTTCAATAGAGTATCTTATAATTTGCAAGCGCCGTCGCCGATTTCGGCAATATAAAATTCGGGTTTGATACCGATTTTTGCTTCGTAGGCAGCGCCCACTTTTTCGATGAAAGTGTCGATAGCTTCGTCTTTTACCAACGAAACGGTGCAACCGCCAAATCCTCCGCCGGTCATACGCGAACCGATAACGCCGTCTATTTTCCATGCTTCTTCGGCCATACAATCCAGTTCGGGGCCGGTTACTTCATAATCGTCGCGCAACGAAACGTGCGAAGCGTTCATCAGCTTTCCGAATAATTTCAAATCGCCCGCTTTCAATGCTTTTACCGCATCGCTGGTACGTTGAACTTCACCAACCACGTGGCGGGCGCGTTTATGAGCAACAGGATCGGTAATGGCGGATTCGATGGTTTTGAATTCAGCTTCTGTCAGTTCGGCCAGGTATTTCAACGGGCGGACGGTATTCAGTTGTTCAACCGCTTTTTTACATTCGGCAACACGTTGGTTGTAAGCGCCCGAGTCCAGTTTGTGCGGACTGTGGGTATTTGAGATAAGAATTTTTACGCCTTCTAATTTCACGGGAACGAGTTCAAATTCCAAGGTATCGCAATTCAGATGGATAGCGTGGTCTTTGGCGCCGTTGGCCGAAGCAAACTGATCCATGATACCGCAATTCACCAAAGCAAATTCGTGTTCTGCTTTCTGACCGATTTGTGCCAGCACGGTACGGTTGAAGCCGGTTCCGAGTTGGTCGTTGAAAGCATAAGCGGTAACCACTTCGAGTGAAGCCGACGAAGAAAGCCCTGCGCCGTTAGGCACATTCCCCCAAATCAGAATATCGTAACCACGGTTAATGACAACGCCACGTTTCACGAATTGAGCCAGAACACCGAGCGGATAATTAACCCACGATTTTTCGAGACGGGTTGTCAGTTGGTCGAAACCGCGCGTTACAACCTCAGGTTGATTCAACGATTTGAAATTCATCGCTTTCTTGTCGTTTTTTGCCAACAACAGATAAGTACCGAAACTCAATGCACATGGAAATACTGATCCGCCATTGTAATCGGTGTGTTCGCCAATGAGGTTTACGCGACCCGGAGAAAAATACACTGCTTCGGCGGCTTGGCCGTATGCAGATTCAAAAGCTGTTTTTAATTCTTGAACTGTCATATTTTTATTTTATTTATGTTGCTTAAATTTGGACGCAAAATAACAAAAAAAATAAGTGTTGACAGAAATCGAAACCATGTTGTAAAGCATATTTATAATTCTATAATATTTTAAATTTATTTTATACAACGTAAAAAAACAAATCCCTGTGAAGTTTTATAAGGTTATTGAAAATATGAATAAATTTGGATAGCTTTGATTTTGAAGGCTATTTCAGGGTCTCTTTATCAAGATAGTTTGATTTTCAAATCACTTTCTCCAAGATAGTTTAAACTAAAATGTATTATCATGTGTTTTAACTAAAATTTCCTATTAAATTTCTTGCAAAATTACGTCTGACTGTAAATTTGATTACTTTTGCAGCTTATAATTTCCAACTGACTCTATGAGTTTAATTGATAATATCCGGCAACCGATTTTAGCTGAAATGCAAGTATTCAAGAAAATATTTGCAAAGGCATTAGAAAGTGATAACCCACTGCTTTCGAGCATTAACGAATATGTTTTGCAAGGCAGTGGCAAACAGTTACGGCCTATACTGACCATCTTGTCGGGAAAACTGTGCGGCGAAGTAACAGAGGCAACATATAACGGAGCATTGTCGTTGGAATTGCTGCACAACGCAAGTCTGATACACGATGATGTGGTCGATGATACGATGGAACGGCGCGGTCGCAGGTCGGTCAATGCACGTTGGGCCAATAAAGTTGCGGTTTTGTCGGGCGATTACATGCTTTCCAATGCTTTGATAAGCGCCACTAAAACAAGAAATATTGATATTTTGTATGCTGTTTCGAAAATCGGAATGGAACTTTCGGATGGGGAGTTGTTGCAATTGATCAACACGAAAAAAACGAAAATAACTGAAGAGGATTATTTTAAAGTTATTCGTAAAAAAACCGCCCTCCTTTTTGCAACTTGTGCTGAGGTAGGAGCTCTTTCGGTCAATGCAAACGTTTTACTTCAGAATCATTTGAGAAATTTCGGAGAATATCTGGGGATATGTTTTCAGATTAAAGATGATATTTTTGACTATTTCAGGGATATAGAAATAGGTAAACCGACCGGAAATGATTTGCAGGATGGAAAAGTTACACTGCCTTTGATTTATGCGCTGAAAAATTCAGAAAACTCAGAAAAGGAAGAAGTGATGTCAATCATCGACAGCAATGGTTTTAGCGAGGAAAACATCGATTTTGTTATGCAGTTTGCCCGCGACAAGGGAGGTGTCGATTATGCAGCCCGTTGCATGGATGAATATAAAAATAAGGCGATTGAAGAACTGAATGATTTTCCGGACAACGATGTGAAAAGAGCATTGGTCATGTGCGTAGAGTTTGCTACCGAAAGGAAAAATTAAAACTCCCGATCCCTTAAAGCCGGTTTTAAGCATCCGCTTTTTTGGAATGGGGAGTTTGTTGGTTAATCAGAGAAGAGTTATACATTAAAAATACTTCACTTCTTTGCCCTCGATCGACGAAAGCAAATTGTTTGCCAGGCGGCTTGCTCCAAAGCGGAACATGTTGTTGTTCAGCCATTCGTTACCCAAAATAGCTTTTACAATGCTGTAATGTTTTACGGCATCTTCGGTGGTTACAATTCCGCCTGCAGGTTTGTATGATACTTTCACCCCCGTTTTCTCATGCCATTCTTTTATAGCCAGGCACATTACATAAGTGGCTTCCATAGTGGCTGCTACGGGAATCTTACCGGTCGATGTTTTGATAAAATCGGCTCCGGCCGCCATGGCCAGGATGGACGCTTTTTTGATGTTTGATGCTGATTGCAATGCCCCGCTTTCGATAATTACTTTTAAATGCGCTTCACGACACGAAGCCTTTATCTCGGTCAGTTCTTCGTGAACTTCTTCGTATTTTCCTTCGAGAAATTTACCCAGGGAAATAACCACATCAATTTCGGTTGCCCCTTCCAGGACAGCCATTGCTGTTTCGGCTACTTTCACCTCAATAAAAGTTTGGGAGGCCGGAAAGCCCCCTGAAACAGCGGCAATTCCAATGTTTTCTTTTAAGTGTTCCCTGACTACCGGTACCAAAGCAGGATAAACACAAATGGCTCCAACATTAGGTAAGTGAGGAAATACGGATTTGAAACCGTTCACTTTTTCAACCATCGAAATGATTTCTGCATGTGTATCGGTGCCGTTCAACGAGGTCAGGTCAATTTGATTCAAACATTGTTTGTAAACTTCGACATTATTGTTCGATTCATAATTTTCTGCCAGGATGCGATCAATATCCTGTTTAACTGCTTCGTCATTCAAATTACAGTTATATTGTTTGAAAAGATCGTCAAATTTGCTCATATTTTTATGGGAATTAATTGGTTGATGCTATTGAATGGTTAATTAAGTTGATGAGGATTGTATGAAACTAACATGATCAAAGATTTTGGACACACAAAGGCATGATTAGTAATGCCTTTACTCTTTGTTCTTTGCTCTTTGCTCTTTGTTCTAAAATTTAAACAGATGAAACCCCCATGACCGAGATTAAAAATCAGGACACACAAGGAGATGATTATAAAATAACAAAACTCAAAGTACCTGTATTATTCCCCCTT
>JAJFVH010000177.1 GCA_021371875.1 Bacteroidales bacterium | reverse complement strand
TCCTGAAAGCTTGCCTGCGGCAGGCAGGGACTAAATCTGAACCAACGGTCAGCGTAGCTAATAACCGCCGGTAAAACCGGCGGAAAAGAATAGCAGAAAGGAAAAGAGCCCTGAAAGGGTTCAATAATACCATATTATGATATTGTTCAGCCCACTTCGGGGCTGAGGTTCTTGGTTATTCAACATCCCCCAGTATCGCTACGCTCACTGGGGGTTATTGGCTACGCCGATTTTCAATTCACATTTAGCCACTCCGTGGCATAAAATAGTTTTTAAGCAGACCCTAAATTACAATTAAATCATTTACGATTTACCGTTTGTTTGCACAGATAGAACATCGCAAATCATTGATAAAGTTAAATAATACGATTTGGTATAAAACAATAAAAAACTTTCCGTCGAATGGCTGGTGAGTTTTTGGCGGAAAGTTTAACGAAAAGATAAGGTTTCTATAAAATTATTTTGGCTCTTCGTTTGCCGGCTTGTAAAATGTATACATGATTTGCCGGTAAGTTATAAATACTCAGGATATTTGTGGTTGGAGTAATTTCCCGTAATTTCTGGCCTATCACATTAAAGACATAAACCTTTTCGTGTGTTGTAGGCAAAATAACTTTAACAGAACCATCAGATTGTACGAAGCTGCGCAAAGTGTTGACATCGTTATCCTCGAGTGTTTTAACTTCAATTATGTTCGAAAAGCTGGTAATATTTTCGTATAAAATGGTATGGGCATTATCTATTGTCCTATCGCTTGCCTTCACTTTGTAGTAATGAAAACGATTTGAAATAAGATTAACAACCGTATCGGAGGTGGCAGTAGTCCATTTGTTAATCTCGATATAATCGATTAGTTTAGGGAACTTGGCGCTTATGTCGTCAATAGCCAGATAACCCGCGCTTCTGGTGAAACTGAAACGGAACCGGAGATAATTATTCTCATTTGTGAACGAATATGTTTTGGTTCCGGACAGTGAAGCTGTAACAGGAATATTTTCAATAACTTCCCATTGAGAGCCATTCCAGGCTTCCACCAATAATTTCCCGTTTGTTTCGGACATAGATTTCACATAAAAAGAAAGGCCCGTTGTAGGTAAAACATATTCTTCCGTCAGGATGTAATCGCCGGTATTCCTAAACTGTATCGCCGGTATTGTATCGCCGCTGAAAGCCATTGATGTGGTTGTAGCTCCCGCGGCAATTGTCCAGCCATCGGGCGCTGTTAATCCGTTGTCGAACCCTTCGGTTTTATCCGATTCGCCATCCGAAACACTATACACGGTCAGGTAATAGCCACTTGCGTCGTAAACCGGATTCCAGTTAGCGACAAAACTTCCTAAGGTAATCTCTTGTGCTTCATTTGCAATGGGAGGAATTACATAAACCGGACGAGAAGATTTTCCGGAAATAAGGATTTTAATTGTTTCAGCATTTTCGGATGTTAAAATCAAAGTTTCATTGTGCGTGTCGGCAAAAGAAGGTTCTGTGGGATTGTATCTTATAAACACACTGGTAGTATCGACCAGGGAGTCAACTGCTGCCAGAGCTATATATTTTCTCCATTGGCTGTCGGTTTCGGTCGACAGTCTCATTTCATAATGAGTGTTTTGATAGAAATTCAGTCTTAGGCTATCTTCAAGTACTTTTCCGTAAACCTTTATTGCTTGTACTTCTGAAGGTGTTCCCTGTACTGTATTGAATAAATCGAAATTTCCTGAAGTTTCGATAGTCGGAACCCTGCCTCCGCCCATAAAACGAAATGAGATAACTCCGTTTTTCTCTTTTATAAAGGTCAAAGGCTTGTTTATTATGGTTCCGGAGCGGAGCGTGGGTGAGTATGACGTAATATTGGAAGGTCCCGGAAACGGATCTCCCGAGAGATTATTATCCGATGCGATTTCGTCGGCTTCAATTATATCTACACCCATGGCGGACGGGTTGTTGTTGGGTGTGTTGGACGACCAGGTTGAAGCGCTGTAATTTATTCTTGTTATTATCAACCCATGTCCGGGTAAATAGGTATCCCATCCATTTTGTTGGCGGTTCTCCAAAGTGAAAAACTCAGCCGGGTCCGGGTTCGAACCATTAAGATTGTGATTCCCGTTTTGCGTAATTATATATGACTTGTTACTTTCGTTAAGTGCATCGAGGCTTACCTCTTGTTTGGTTTTTAATTCAACAGGAATAAGCCAGTTTAAATAAAACCGGTCGTAAGCTGAATAAGTAGGTGGGGTACGACCTAAATTCAGATAAGCGCCGGTATCCATAATATTCCAGTACGAGAGCGTGTGATGAGTAGAATTATCAGTTGCATAATAATCCACAAGCCCGAGAACATGTCCGAATTCGTGACAAAAAGTGCCGATACCACACATATTGCTCCCTGAATTTCCGCGTAATTCTGACGTACATGCGTAATCGTATATTATTTTCCCATCAAATACGCTACTTGTATTAGCTATAGCCCAACGGTGAGGCCATATAGTATTTGCAGGCCCGTTTTCAGCCTCATTGTATCCGGCGTAATAAATAAAAATATTGTCTACATAGCCATCGTCGTCGGTATCATATTGGGCAAAATCAACACCATTTGCGTCGGCTAAAGCACAAGCATCAACCACCATCTGACGGGGATTTTTGTCCTGGTCATCGGTATCGTTTTCGCCATAGAAAGCAAGATTGCGAGGTAAAGTATAGGGGCCTGCAACGTCAAATTGAGGGTTAAAAAGACCGTTTGAAGCATCCCTGAAATAATCGCGTGCCGATCCGGTTCCGCCATTGGTACTGTAGCCTTCCTGATTCAGCAAGTTGGTAAATGCCGTTCGAGGATTGTCGGTTACAAAATTTTTATCAGAGAAATTTACCAAAATTACCAACGATTTGGGAGTTCCTGTCAAGGGATATGATTTTTGGGAGGAACCCGCCGAACTAACCTTGGAAATTCTCGCTGATCTTGCGGCGCTGTTAACCGACCTTAAATCGATGTTTTTCGACAATGTTTTAATAAATTTCTTTTCTTTTGAATTTCTTTTGTTTATTTCATTGACTTTTATGCCGGTACTTTTAATACGACCACTTGCCTCAAACACGCCGTAATTAAATACACCCTTTTTGTCGGGTACAATTAAGTACCCATCCAAAGTGGTTTTATAATGAAAAGATTCATCTCCCCGTAATTGGATGGTTAGCTCCGAACCATCGGGTTGGGTGATTTTTACCGGATAGGGCAATGCCGGAATTGCAAATAAGGTCAAGCTTGAATAAAGGCTTGTTGTTAAAATGAAAATATATTTGAAAATTTTTCTCATAAGAAATAATTTAGCTTGCAAAGATAAAATAAAATAGATATTTAAATGCTTTTGTAAGGATGATTAAGTAAATTTTGTTCGAAAAATTAAGGTTTATTTATGCTTATTTCTTGAAAATAAAGTAAACGGCAAGCGCTAAAAATGCAACAGCCACAAGGTGATTCTACCGGAAGGTTTCATTTTTATATGTTTTTTATTTTGTCGGCAAATAATCTGTTTTAATATTCTGCATGGCGCTCCATAAACTTTGTCTGACGTCGGGATTCCATTTTTCGAGCTCCGAAAGCAGGTTCTTGGCTTCTCTCCGGGATGAATCCTTTTCGTATGGACAATTTTTAACTTGTTTTTGATATTGGCGAATACGTTCCATTTCTTTCATTTCTTTTTCCGAAATAAGAGATAACGGGCGAATCACTGTCATATCGAATTTGTTCATTTTAAGTTTTGGCGGCATGGTTCCAAACGCCCCCTGGTAAAACAAATTCATGAGCAGAGTTTCTGTAATATCATCCAAATGATGTCCTAATGCTATCTTATTACAACCCATCTTTTTAGCGACATCAAAAAGCGCTTTTCGCCGATGCCATGAACAAAGGAAACAGGTCGACTTCCGGGTGTCGGTCGTGGCATCGAAACCGGTAACGTGATGTACAAAATCAATGCCCTGTTTTTTGCAATGCGATCTCAGGTAATCCAGGTCGGATTGGTAAGGAATATTTTCGACCGAAATATATGCAGCAGTAAGCCTGAATCCGGGTACGAAAATTTTCATGCGTTCACCTAATAATTCAACCAAAGCGAGTGAATCTTTTCCTCCTGAAAGCCCGATAAGAATATGGTCGTTGTCCTCGATTAACCTGTAATCGTTGATTGCTTTTTTAAATTTAGCATTTATTGTGCGTATAACTTTTTTGTCTTCTTTGTTTAATTCATCCATCTTCATAAGGCTTTGATGGGACAAAATTACAAAATTCAGCCCGAAATCCAGTGATTAAGTTATTCCCTAAAATTATTTAGCTTTCGTCGTTTAATTTTAATGAGCTGTATCACATGTATTTTATTTATTATTCTTATAAAAACGAATATAAAAATTATCATTTTTTCGATGAAATATTTGTAAATTATCGAAAAGACAGTATCTTTGCACCGCATTGCAAAAATAGCTTTCCGCCAAAGGCGAGAGCAAAGCGCGGCCTTGTCTCCCAACGAACCGGACACGTTCCGACCTTGGCAAGAAGTATTTAAGAAAAGGTTTCATTATCAACAAAAAAAATAAACTGCGAAAATAGCTCAGTTGGTAGAGCACGACCTTGCCAAGGTCGGGGTCGCGGGTTCGAGTCCCGTTTTTCGCTCTTGGAAACAGAAAGCGGGACGAGCGGGTTTCGCTTTTTTTCTCTGAAAAGTAAATAACCATTTGCCCAAATGGTGAAATTGGTAGACACGCTAGTTTCAGGGACTAGTGGCCGCAAGGCTGTGCAGGTTCGAGTCCTGTTTTGGGCACTTTGTTTTCCCTCGTGATTGTAAACCTTGCGCAAGTGGTGAAATTGGTATACACGCTACTTTGAGGGGGTAGTGCCGGTTCCGGTGTGTGAGTTCGAGTCTCATCTTGCGCACAAAAAATTAAAAGTTTCTCCCTGAAAAAGGAAGAAACTTTTTTTTATAGTGCGCCAGTCATCAGACAAGTGTCTATTATGTTATGTAGTGCAAAGCGGAGATTGGCGTTTTCTTGCAAACACTATGTAATTTGCTAAATACATACATTGACAATATCTGATAATTACAGGGATAATATCCGATAATTACAAGTGCAAAAAAGAGGCTGTTCCATTGCGGAGCAGCCTCTTATTGAAATAATTCAATTCCGGTTACGAAATCTTTTCTATTTCTTCTTGCAGGTTAATTTCAAGTCCCTTTTTATCGTAAAATTTGTATTGTAAAAATCCGAGTTTTTGCGAAGCTATTACTTTGCATCCTTTCCCGAATTTACGTTTCCATTGCCACTTCATCGATAATATGCCTTTAGAGATATAGGCATCAACATAAGGATGAAGATGTAAGGTAAACTCATTAATATTTAATTTATTGACCAAGAAATCGATTTTACTTTCCAATTGGTCGGTAAATAAAATAGAAGGCTTGGTGCGTCCGGTACCAAAGCAGGTAGGACAGGTTTCTTCAATATCAATGTGTGTAACCGGGCGAACTCGTTGCCGGGTCATTTGCATCAGTCCGAATTTGCTGAGTGGCAAAATATTGTGTTTTGCTCTGTCGTTTGACATCATATCGCGCATACGATCGAACAGTTTCTGGCGATTTTCGGTTTCGTGCATATCGATAAAGTCGACCACAATAATGCCTCCCATATCGCGCAAACGAAGTTGACGAGCAATTTCGTCTGCAGCGGCCATATTCACATCCAAGGCATTGGCTTCCTGTCCGTTTCCTGCTTTCGAGCGATTACCGCTGTTTACATCAATCACGTGCAGCGCTTCAGTGTGTTCAATAATCAGGTATGCGCCGCTTTTGAACGAGACGGTTTTGCCAAAAGCCGATTTTAATTGTTTGCTGATGCCGAAACTATCGTAAATCGGAGCTTCGTCTTTATAGAGCTTCACAATGTCTTTACGCTCGGGGGCAATCAGTTCTACATAATCGCGAACTTCGGTATAAACCGAGGGATCGTTGATATGGATATGTTTAAAACTCGGGCTGAATAAATCTCTAATTATTCCTACCGTGCGACCTAATTCTTCTAAAATAAGTGTTACACCTTTCGATTGTTGTACTTTGGTTATAGCTTCTTCCCAGCGTTTTACCAAAATTTTCAGTTCGTTGTCGAGTTCCGCAACTTTCTTTTCTTCGGCAACTGTTCGTACAATAACGCCAAACCCTTTGGGTTTGATGCTTTGGATCAGTTGTCTGAGGCGAACACGTTCTTCTTCGGTTTTTATTTTTTGCGATACCGACACTTTGTCGGCAAATGGAATAAGAACCAGAAAACGTCCGGCTATTGATATTTCGGCAGTCAATCGCGGACCTTTGGTAGAGATAGGTTCTTTGGCAACCTGAACCAATATCTCTTGCCCTGTTTTTAGAATGTCGTTGATTGAACCGTTTTTTTCAATTTCCGGTTGTAATTTAATTTTCTGAATGGCAGGTACCCTTTTACGGTCGCTAAGTACCTGCGTTGTAAATTGATAAAGAGTGTTGAAATTTGAACCTAAATCAAGATAATGTAGAAAAGCGTCTTTTTCGTAACCCACATCCACAAATGCTGCATTTAATCCGGGCATTATTTTTTTTACCCGCCCCATGTAGATATTTCCAACGGCGAATTGTTCTTCGCGGCTTTCCTGGTGTAATTCTACAAGGTGTTTATCTTCGAGCAGCGCAATAGATATTTCGGATGGTTGTACATCCACTACTAATTCGCTATTCACTTTTATTTTTTTTGATTTTGGGTTTTGTTGTTTTTTTATAAAGAAAAAACAAACTTACAGCCAAGATACAGCTTATAAGTTTGTTTTCTTGGACTTTAAAAAATTAAAGACCATAAAGACTATTTCTTTTTATGTCTATTTTTTCTAAGTCTTTTTTTTCGCTTGTGCGTTGACATTTTATGTCGTTTTCTTTTTTTACCGCTTGGCATTTTTTTTTGAGTTTATTGTTATAGAAAATTACTTTACAACGCTTACAAAAGTTTTTGCAGGCTTGAAAGACGGAATGTTGTGAGCAGGAATAATAATGGTTGTGTTTTTCGAGATGTTACGAGCTGTTTTTTCAGCACGTTGTTTGATAACGAAGCTACCGAAACCTCTTAAATAAACATTTTCATTTTTTGCAAGTGAATCTTTTACAGTTTCCATAAAAGCTTCTACGGTTGTCAATACAGTTGCCTTGTCAATGCCTGTATTTTTAGCAATCTCGTTTACGATATCTGCTTTAGTCATTTTGGTAATTTTTAATAAGTTAATAATTAATTATGATTGTTCTGATTTTTTTCAAACGGAATGCAAATATATTGCTTTTATTCTGATTAAAAAACATTTGCACGATTTTTTTTCAAAAAAATGTATTTTTCTACCTTTTTTCTGTCGATTTTTCGATAACAGATTCTATTTCTCCGATACTCATGTTCCTTCCGACTATTTTTCCGAATTTATCAATTAATACTGTGGCGGGGATTGAATTTACCGCGTACAGTTTTGCGCCTTTACATTTCCAGCCTTGTAAGTCCGAAATATGTTTCCATGTCAGGTCGTGTTTGGCGATTGCACTTTTCCAGGCTTCTTCATTGTCATCGAGCGATACTCCCAGTATTTCCAAGCGTTTTCCTTTATTAATATTGTATAGCTCTTTCATTTCGGGCAACGACCGGATGCACGGGGCGCACCACGAAGCCCAGAAGTCAACCAAAACATAATCTGTTTTGCCTACGAGTGAGGACAAAGCCAGGCTATCGCCGGCTAATGATGGTAATTTAATGTCGGTAAACTGTTGCCCTTTGGCTGTTTTCTTTTCAATTTCGATATCGGCGATTATTTCCTGAATACGTGTTATTTTCTTTGTGTCATCATCCATTTGGCTAATAACGCTTTCTTTTTCGTCGATTGACATTGCATAAAAGGATGACATAAATATGTGTGTACCAACGATTGTATTTACATTGGCTAATGCGTATTTTAAATCAATGCCAACTTCCTCCTTGTTCAGTTTTTCCATTTCTGCGGCAAAAGCTGCTTTTTGTTCCTTGGTTTGATTGCTGTCGTTATTAGCGTTATAAAATGCTTCGGCATTGATATAAAACAGGTTTTTTTCGTTTTGATATGTTTGCAATAAATCATTTTGCGGGGTTCCGCTGAAAATAAAACTTGCGCTGTCTATCTTTACAATAATATTCCCATTTTCAAATACAAATGCCTGGCGTATTTTTTCGCCCGATGGTAATTCGCAATCTAAATAGGCAATTCTCGCACTGTCGCATACGCCTTTAAATGAGAAAATTCCATTCTCAATCTTAACGCTGTCGATCGGAGTCCATACGCGATTGATCCGTTCTTTGATGAAAACAGTCTGGCCGTTGAGCAACGGATCATCAATAGCACCATCAATTTTATATCCGGTAGATGTGCAACTAAAGAATAATACCGCTGAGAATAAGTAAAATAAGGTTCGTTTCATATTTATTTAAATGATTATCCGCAAAAGCTCCTAAAGTTTCAAATAATATATTCCGGTGCTCTGCACCTTAGGTTTATCTGATTATTAATGGACTACAAAGATGATCGGTACTCCGTACCTAAAACATAGAATATAAAGTTAGTTACCCATAAAAAGGACAGCGTCCCGATCATCTTTGTAGAAATAGTTAAGCCTCTCAAACCAGAGGTGCAGCGCACCTAAATATAAATTAGGGCACATCGAGGATAATCAGTTTATTTATTTTGAATAGATGACATTATGTTTTGCAGGTAAAACAAATGCTTTTATCTTTGTGTGCAAAGATGCTAAATATTTTTCAAAAAAATAATTTTTAACGGCCTAAACATTAAAAATAAATGCAATTATTATCGAAAACGATCGTAAACTGGTATAATACAAACAAACGCGAACTTCCATGGCGCGATATTAACGATCCGTACAGGATTTGGATATCTGAAATTATACTTCAGCAAACACGCGTAAATCAGGGAATGAACTATTATCTCAGATTTATTGAGCGTTTCCCTAACGTGAGCGTTTTGGCGTGCGCCGAAGAGGACGAAGTGCTCAAGTACTGGCAGGGATTAGGCTATTATTCACGGGCAAGGAACCTACATAAAGCTGCAAAACAGATCGTTACTGAATTTAATAGTGTTTTTCCCACGGTGCATCAGGAGGTTTTGAAACTTGCGGGAATCGGAGTTTATACTGCAGCTGCCATTTGCTCGTTTGCTTACAACCAGCCATATCCTGTTGTTGATGGAAATGTTTACAGGGTTTTGTCGCGATTGTTTGGTATCGATACGCCTATTGATTCGGGGAAAGGAATAAAGCAGTTTGCCCGTTTGGCTCAGGATTTCCTCGATTTGTCACAGCCGGGTTTGCATAATCAGGCACTGATGGAGTTCGGAGCTTTGCAATGTGTTCCCGCTTCGCCCGATTGTAAAAGTTGTCCTCTGGTTATGGATTGCCGCGCTTTTGCATCGGACATGGTTTCGTCGCTACCGGTTAAAACGCAGAAAGTGAAGGTTAAGGAACGGTTTTTTAATTATCTTGTCATTGAATTTAATGTAAACACATTTATACGAAAAAGAACAGGGGCCGATATTTGGAAAAATTTATATGAATTCCCTTTGATCGAATCAGATCATCTTTTTACCGCAGATAATTTGTTCCCGAATGCAGACTTTATTGCTTTATTCAATGGAATTGACATGGTCAATATAGTGAATATTTCTGTTCCGGTAAAACATGTTCTTACCCACCGGATTATTAATGCTGTATTTATTACTTTAAGCATTTCGAACAAAAACCGACAGTTGGAAAATTATATCGAAATTCCGGTTCGCCAAATCGACGAATATGCAGTTTCGCGGTTGATTGAACTGTTTTTGGAGAGCAGAAGATAAAGTTTTATAATTCATTATCCGATAACTTGCGGATATTTGACAAAAAACAGTCCCATCTGATACGGAAAATACCAGATGGGGCTGTTTTCGATTTCAAAAAAATATTGGCAGGATTATTTACTGAAAAAATGCTGTTTTACCAATGCTTCAAATTCGTCGTAATCGCGATAACCTAATTCCGATTTGTAATTTGTTTTGCTATCGATAAATACGATGGTTGGCATGGCTTCCACTTTGAAACGCCGGGCGAGTTCAGGTTCCTCATCCACATCGATTTTATATACAATCAGTTTTCCGTTATATTTATTCTGGATAGCTTGTAAATGTGGCGCTAGCATTTTACATGGGCGGCACCAAACTGCATGAAAATCGAGAATAACCGGAATGTTTCCAACTCGCGTAAAGGTTTTGTTTTTATCAAAATTCCAGACTTTCTGTTTGAAGCTTGCCGTGTTTAATTCAATAATCTTTACATTTTCAGTTGTTTGGGCTAATAGTCCTGCACTTAAAAACAGGCTTATCATTAAAAGTTGAATCGTTTTTTTCATTTGTTGGTTGCTTTTATATTTTCTTTTAGGTGTTTAGTCCGAAAAATCAATTTTCGTATCTGAGTTTAATCCTGCCAATCCGAACGGTTGCTTTTTCGCTTTCTTTTTGCAGTTGTTTTACTGTTTTTTTTACTATCCATAAATCATAGGTAGCGGCTATCGCTTTTTTGTCTTGCTCGGATAAGTAATAAGATATTTTTTTCTTCCCAAGTAGGCTGACTTTGATACGTTCCGATTTATGTTGGGCAATAAATGCAGAAATTCTGTTATCATCGTCATTTTTAAAGGTCAAACTTTCCCAATAAGTGCCACCGTCGGTGAAATTGTGAAAGTTTCCTTTCGGGTTATTGGTTGTGTCGGTTTGTGCCTGCAAATCATTTACCGAAACCTGAATGGCGAAATGTTCTATTTTATTGCCTGTTACATTGCTTATAAGATATAAATCGGCATTTTCGTCAACGTAACACCTTAAATAGTTTCTGTTCGTGTTTTGTTCGGTGATTTGTGATTTATAAACATAATTTCCGAATTCTTGGTATGTTTCGTCTTTTTCAAAGCGGAATTCTTTCTGGATCGAGTCGAGTACATGTTGTTTGATGGGTAAAATACTATCGCAATAAACAAGTGTCCGGGCGCTTTCGCGACGAATAATCGTATCTTTGTAAGCGGCAGCAATCTTTCGTTTGGCAACGAGGCGTGGGAAAAGCAGATTTATGGTGTCAATTTTCAGTTTGGCGGTATTATAGTCGTTTGCAATGATCAATTGTTCAATTTGTTCCAGCCGTTCTTCGGCTTGTTTTTCTTGCTTTACTTTTGAATTACACGAACTTAAAAAAGTCAGGTACAGAATTGCTGCAAAAAAGGAAAGTTTTTTAAGCATAAAGTTTTTATTAAAAGTGATAAGGGAAAATAATCTTGTCTGCCAGTTGTGATTTGTTGCCATTTTAAAACAGAAGGCCGATTGAAAAATCCATGCTTGCCGGATAGAGTTCAAGAGGAGAATTGTAATTATGAATGCCATCAGTCATATAATTACTGCCTAAAGCAAGATTCGACAAAGCATTTTTATAGGTAATTTCACCAAAAAGTTTCAGGTTATTTGTAATATGGTATTGTGTTCCTACGCCCACAAAAAATCCGATAATACTTGGTGAAGTCAATGGCAAAATGTTGATGGGCTGCAAGGTGGTATTTGGTATGCTCGACTCGTGTTTTTCGGTGGCAGTTAAAATAAAACCGGTTGTAACTCCACCCTGCAGGTAATAACTTGTTTTTTTAACTGCCGGACTTTCTAATTTTAAACCTAAAGGAATTTCTATCTGAGAATAATTAAGGCGGTAATTGTCTTTTGTAGCTGCATCGTTTAATGATAAACTGTCGAAAGCATAACCTCCGAATGTATTGTAATTAACCCCCGAAATAATAGACAACAATGGGTTTATTTCATATTCGGCAACAAGTCCCAATCCATATCTCATCGAAGCGCCATCGGCTTCAGCATCATTATGTTTTACCCCCAACCACGAAATACTGGGCGTTATTTTAGCGCCGAAAGTTATTTTTTCAAAATTTATACCCGATAGATCGAAGGATTGTCCCGGGATGCCTGTATATTGAGCTCTAAGTTGTACAGATAAAAAAATAAGGAATATTAAAAGGATGTTTTTTTGCATAACCGTAAACTTTATATGTTTGATATTTTGTGCAAATTTAATAGATTTTTTTAATGTGGCTTAATTATCGTGTTTGAAAGATGTCATATCCTGTCAAAATTGTTGTTTTTAATTTTATTGTGAAGCAGATACATCAGAGCAGGTTGAATTATCGTGTTATCTTTATTACAAAACAAAGATTATTCCAAACTTATAAATTAGAAAAAAGTGGAAGAACATAAATGTTTTTAATCAATTTTTTCGATGTTCACATAAATTTAATATCTTTGCATTTGAAATATTTTATCTAAAATACTTTATTAATGTTTAGTCGTATCACACAAGCATTTATATTTACCTCAATTTGTTGTTTACTGAGTTCGTGTATAACCTCGAATAAAGTTAACTATATGCAGAAACCCGGCTTTAATATTCCGGCTTATAAAGATAGTATTTCGTTTCAGGACTATGAATTACGTGTGGGCGATCGTCTTTTTGTGAAAGTGTATTCCACCGATGACAAAACTAATACGTTATTTAACGGATCCTCTAATAATTCCCAGTTGATGTCCGGCTCAGGGATGGGTTCGGCCATGGATCTTTATACCTATCTCATCGAAAAGAATGGCGCTATCAATTTTCCCATGATTGGCGAAGTGCAAATGGCTGGAAAAACTATTCGGGAGGCAACAACCGCTCTCGAGACCGCTCTCGAGCCGATTTTTAAATACAGTTCGGTTGAAATGCGTGTAACAAACAGAAACTTCAGTGTAATTGGGAGTGGAAAGTCGGTATATTTGCCTATGCCACAGGAGAAAATCAATATTTTCAAAGCGTTGGCGATGGCAGGCGATATAGGTATTTATGGCGACAGGAAAAAAGTAAGAATACTCAGAGAAACCGAGTCGGGCGTACAGGTAAAGGTATTTGATATTAGAAGCGCCGATATTATACATTCCGAGTTTTTTTATATCGAACCGAATGATGTTATCTATATTCAAACAGTAAGTGAGCAGTTTTTCAGCATTACCAATTTACCGAGTTTTATTTCAACACTTCTATCCACTTTTTCGTTTGGTGTTTTATTGTACGATACTTTTCAGAATATTAACAAACCTGCAACTCAATAATAATGTTGGTTGTGTTTTTAATTTTTTGAATAAAAATTAGTTATTGAGATATTCTATGATAAATAAAGTTCATATATTCATTTTTCTTGTACTGACAATGACATTAACTTCTTGTTACAATTACAGAAGTATTGGATTGTTACAGGAGAAAAACAGATCGTTGCCAACGTATAAAAAAGCGGAATACGTTGATTATCGAATCCGTGTGAATGATGAAATTATATATCGTTTAATGACATCCGACGAAACTATTTCAAAATTAATTTCTTCGGGAAGTGCAGGTTCGTCACAAAACATGTTGACATACAGAGTTTATCCCGATGGAACAATTGACCTGCCATTTATAAAAAGTATTTATATAGAAGGTTTGACACTGAATGAAGCATCAAAAGTAATCGAAGACAGATTCAGGGAATTGATTCCCGATGCTGCCATAAAACTAACTTTAGCCAATAAAACTTTTACCGTAATCGGAGAAGCGGGTACGGGCGTTTACAATATTTCAAGAGAAAAATTTACCATTTATCAGGCATTGTCGTTGTCGGGGGACTTGAAACACTCAGGCGATTTTAAACATGTCCGTATAATACGCGAAAACAATGAGGGAACTGAAGTACTCGAATTTGATATCCGTCCTGCAAGTATAATCGAATCGAAATATTATTATATTTATCCTAACGATATAATTTACGTCCAAAGAGCAGCATCGAGTTTTTATAAAATTGAAAATTCGTGGAGTAACTTTATAGGTGTTATATCGTCATCTTTATCATTGTTAGTTACCGTGTTGTATTATGGAAAACTTTGAGATTTGCTTTGTTATTTAACTACAATATCTTAATAATTAACTGAATGAATACATCCCATAACCATAAATTTAATGGAACAAAATAATATTGAAAAACCTTTTGTAGATGAAGAAGAATCAGGTTTTGACATCATGGAATGGGTGTCCCATTTTCTGCATTACTGGTATTTATTTGTTATAGGCATAATTATATCCTTAGGCCTTGCATACTTACAAAACAGAAAATGGTTGCCTACTTACAAGACGTCGGGGACAATGATCATCGAAGAATACCGGACATCGAGCAGCACTCAGGCTTTGATGCAGGGATTTGGTGTACAGGCAGGTTATAAAAACGTAGATAACCAGGTAATTATGCTTGGTTCTTATGACCTGGTATCGAAAGTTGTAGATAGTTTGCCCCAATTAAAAGTAGATTATATCACTAAAGGTAGATTTAAAACACGAAATTTATATTACGCCTCTCCTATAAATATCCAATTTGATTTTGTGGCTCCCGAAGCCTATAATCTTCTTTTTAAAATTAATCTGAACTCGAACGGTAAATTTACGATCACTGTCGATGATAAAAGTAAATTTAAAGAATTTAAGGTCGATGGCAGGATAGGGATACCTGTTTCAACCAGGTTATTCTACCTGACAGTTTATAATTCCAATGGTTTTTATTCAAAAAGCGAATTGTACTTTAGGTTCAGAGATCACGAATCATTGGTTGCCGATTTCACATCCAGGCTTAATTTTCAATATGTTGTGGAAGGTTCATCCGTGCTCGAAATATCGCTGGCGAGTGAAAGTCCCGACAGGGATATGGATTTTATCAATAAACTTTCCGAAACATTTTTGGAAGATAACCTCGAAAGAAAGAATGATGCTGCAAATAAAACCATAAAATTTATTGACAGTCAGTTAGAAAATATTTCAAAATCGTTATCGGTTTCGCAGGACGAATTAACCGATTTTCGTCAACGCAATCAGATTATTGATGTTTCGAGTCATACCGGCGAATTGATGGGTAAAGCCACTCAATATGACGGTGAGTCGTCGGCATTAAAACTTCGTGAAACTTATCTTAATTATCTGACAAACTACTTGAGAACCAACCTTGAAGAAGGATCTGTTGTGGCGCCCTCAAGTTTAGGGCTGAATGAACCTATGTTGATGTCGTTGATACAGCAATTAAATGATTTGAATCTGAAAAGAAGTGAACTTAGCGAAAAAAACTTTTATTATTCAAAATACACGAATGATATTGAGAATGTTAAGCTCGCTATCAACGAAGTAATCAAAAATATGCGTGTTAGTCTTGATATAGAAAAAAGTGATTTTAATAAGAGATACATGAAAGTTCAGGAAGAAATTGAAGAACTGCCTGTAAAGGAGCTTGAAATGATTTCCATTGAACGGAAATATAAGATGGATGATAATTATTATACCTTCTTTTTGCAGAAACGAGCTGAAGCCGAAATCTTAAAATCATCAAATTCTCCTGATAACGATATCCTTGATAAAGCTCGGATAATGTCAATTACAAATGCCGGAACCAAATCAAAAAACACCATGATGTTTTTGTTATTTGGCATACTAATTCCGACAATAATCGTGATTTTGAAAGAATTGCTTAATAACACGGTAAGGACATATAAAGATATTGAGAAAAGTTCATCTTTCCAGGTAATAGGAGTGGTACGACATACCCAGACTTCCGATCCGTTAATGGTTTCAAAAAATCCCCGTTCTGCATTTACCGAAACGTTCCGTGTGATTCGAACGCGTATCGAATTTCTTGTTCAACGCAAGAAGGATATAATGATATTGGTTACTTCAGGGGAGTCAGGCGATGGTAAAACCTATTTTTGCGTAAATCTGGCAGGTATTTACGCTATGGCAAGTCCCAGAACCTTGTTGGTCGATATGGATATACGTAAACCGAGTGTGAACGGACGTTTTAATATATCACAAACCGAAGGCGTTACCAACTTTCTGATCGGGCAATGCGAACTGAATGATGTGATATTACGTTTACCCGGAGTTGATTTTGATATTCTTCCGGCAGGCACTGTTCCTCCGAATGCAGGAGAATTGATCAGATCGGATAAGTTATTTGAGATGTTTGTCGAGCTTCGTAAACGATATGATTTTATTATTGTCGATTCAAGTCCGATTGGTGTTGTTGCCGATGCATATTCTTTAGCACAACTGTCTGATGTAAACTTATTTATTGTTCGAAACGGTAAAACTAACAAGTCATTCCACAAAAAGTTGAGCGCTCAGTTAAAAGCAGATAATATGAAAAACATGTATGTTGTTATGAATGATGTTTCGACGGATGAAAACCAATATTCAAAATATTATTCCAGAAAATATACTTACGGTTATGGTTATGGTTACGGTTATACTTCCGCTTCTAAATCCAAAAAAAGAAAAGATGCTTCCGACAATTATTTCCAATATTATCAGGATGATCGTAATTTGTAGAATATATTGAAACAAGCACAAAAAAGATATGATGTCGCATTCGCAATAATTTACTATTTTTGCTCATTAAAAAAACAAGGGGTTGTCGACCCCTTGTTTTGCAACTCCTTGTTACTCGTATAAGCTTTCCTTACTTATATCAGACTTTAATTAAAACAAATATCAAAAAAAATGAAAAAAGTTGCGTTAATAACCGGTATTACCGGACAGGATGGCGCTTATCTGGCTGAGTTATTATTGAAAAAAGGGTATATAGTACATGGTTTAAAGCGCCGTTCTTCACTCTTCAATACTGATCGTATCGATCATTTGTATCAGGATCCGCACGTTGATAATCGTAATTTGATCCTGCATTACGGAGACATGACCGATTCAATGAATTTGACTCGTATTATTCAGGAAACACAACCTGACGAGATTTACAACCTGGCCGCGATGAGCCATGTGAAAGTAAGTTTTGATACGCCCGAATATACCGCCAATGCAGATGGAATAGGGACTTTGCGTATCCTCGAAGCTGTCCGTTTACTTGGTTTGGTTGTTAAAACGCGTATTTATCAAGCTTCAACTTCCGAATTGTACGGATTGGTACAGGAAGTGCCTCAAAAAGAAACAACTCCTTTTTATCCCCGTTCGCCTTATGCTGTTGCCAAGATGTATGCATATTGGATTACGGTAAATTACCGTGAAGCATATAAAATGCATGCAAGCAACGGAATTTTATTTAATCACGAGTCGCCACTTCGGGGTGAAACTTTTGTAACCCGCAAAATAACACGAGCTGCTGCCCGTATTGCCATGGGTATGCAGGAAAAAGTGTTTCTCGGAAACCTTTCTTCGCAGCGCGACTGGGGGCATGCCAAAGATTATGTGCGAGCCATGTATCTTATTTTGCAACAGGATAATCCTGACGATTATGTTATTGCAACAGGTATTACTACCGAAGTGCGTGAGTTTGTACGGTTGGCTTTTGCCGAGATTGGGATTGAAATTACTTTCAGCGGTCAAGGTGTAGAAGAAAAAGGATACATTTATTCTGTAGACGAAGCGAAATTTACCGAACATGTCGGCGCTGAGTTTTTGCAAGGCATTAAAGCGGTTAAAACTCCTGTTGTTGAAGTTGATAAGGCTTACTTCCGTCCGACTGAAGTGGAATTGCTGATTGGCGATGCCACAAAAGCGCGAACCAAACTAAACTGGACCCCCGAGTATGATTTACATTCTTTGGTAGAAGATATGATGCGTTCGGATGTGAAAGTCATGAAAAAAGAAACTTATCTGAAAGATGGTGGCTTCAGGATACTGAATTATTTCGAGTAATTTTAATATTTCATCGAATAAAGATCAATCAATGGATAAAAATTCCAAAATATATATTGCCGGTCACAATGGTATGGTTGGTTCGGCAATCAAACGTAATCTCGAAGCAAAGGGCTATAAAAATATAGTTTCACGTTCGTTCGATGAATTGGATTTGCTGGATGAAAGGCAGGTGGCCGGTTTTTTTGCCGAAGAAAAACCGGAATATGTAGTACTTGCGGCAGCAAAAGTCGGAGGTATTGTAGCAAACAACACATACCGCGCCCAGTTTATTTATGAAAACCTGATGATTCAAAATCATGTAATTCACCAGAGTTATGTGCATGGAGTTAAAAAACTGTTGTTCTTAGGTTCTTCGTGCATTTATCCGCGTTTGGCTGAACAACCTATGCGTGAAGATGCTTTACTTACGGGGTTGTTGGAATATACCAACGAACCTTATGCTATTGCCAAAATTGCCGGT
>JAJFVH010000156.1 GCA_021371875.1 Bacteroidales bacterium | reverse complement strand
GCTAAAGTAATGAAAAATAATGATATACGCAATATATCAAAGAACTTTTTTCGGGTTATTTTACCCAATTATATGACTTTTTTTAAACCAAATTATTAATCAACTAAAACTGTCTGCTCAGACTTTTCGGAGTGGACTCATTTATCAATTTTGTATATTTGCCGTCGCTACTGCAAACCGAAAAAACAAAATAAATATAATGCTGATATATAAAAATATACAAATATTAAACTCAAGACAGTGCAGATACTTGTGTCTTTTTGCAGCCCTGCTTTTTTCCTCCAATTTTTCCGCTCAGTCTTATGAAACACAATTCGCAAAACCTTTGGGAAAAGTTTTGCAGGAAATCGCAACACGTTTCGATATAAAACTGAAATATGAAGCCGATACAACAGGCAAAACGGTAACTTATGCCGATTTTCGTATCCGCCCGTACTCGGCAGAAGAATCGTTGACAAACGTGTTGGCTCTATTCGACTACAAATTCACAAAACAAGATGAAAAAACATTCAGAATCAAGGCTTATGAATATCCGCGCCGGACACCCGAAGACGGTAAAAAAATGCTGACTTACTTGAACACCCTTTACAAAGATGCGGCTGAATGGGAGGCACGAAAAACTTGTCTAAAAAAAGAAGTCCGCGAAAAATTGCAAATTGATTCCATCTTGAAGAAAAGAGTGATTCCAAAACCCATTCTTTCAAAAATCCGCCAATATAAGGGTTATTCTGTTCAGAATTTTGCTTTAGAAACCCTGCCCGGGCTCTACGTTTGCGGATCGGTTTACAGCCCCCTCAGCAAAGGGAAACATGCATTGATCCTTTGTCCGAACGGGCATTGGGCCGATGGACGTTACCGCAAAGATGAACAATTGCGCTTTGCCACCCTGGCACGCATGGGAGCAATTTGTGTGAGTTACGACTTGTTCGGCTGGGGCGAATCCGAATTGCAGGTACCGGTCACAGCACATCGGACTTCGGAAGCACACAGGATACAAATTATGAACGGACTCACCATTCTTGATTATATGCTTACCCGCAAAAACATTGATCCGAAACGAATCGGTTCGAACGGAGGTTCGGGCGGAGGTTCGCAGGTTGTTTTGCTTTCTGTACTCGACGACCGTTTTACGGCCGCTTGTCCCACGGTCAATCTGGCATCTCATTTCGACGGCGGGTGTCCCTGTGAGAGCGGAATGCCCGTTTCATTGGCTTGCGGGGGAACGAATAATGCAGAATTAATGGCTACTTTTGCCCCAAAACCGCTTTGCGTTATTTCCGACGGAAAAGACTGGACGGCTTCCGTTCCTGGACTGGAATACCCTTATCTACAAAGGATTTATGGATTTTACAATGCACAGAACAAAGTAACAAATGTGCATCTACCGGCCGAAGGACATGACTTTGGCGCCAACAAGCGGAATGCTGTTTACGAGTTTTTAATCAATACTTTCGGACTGGATAAAGGGATGCTCGACGAAAGCAAAGTCACCGTCGAACCCAAAGAAATGATGCTGAGCTTTGGTGTAAATGCAAAAAAATTACCGGCGAATGCCATACGTGATTTTGAAACTGTAAAAAGAATGATGCAAAAAGAGTAGCTCTGCCAACCGGTAACCACTCTTCTTAGCAATAGAAGTATTTGAAAAACGCGATTATTTTATCGTCACCATGGTCGCTCCAAATCCGTACTCACGAAACGAAGCATCCTGAAAATAGTAGGTTTTATAACGGGTTTTGAGTAGCTTTTCAATTTCCTTGCGCAGCACGCCTTCGCCTTTTCCGTGAATAAAAACAATTTTTTGTCCTTTACGGTTTTTATTTTCCTCGATTACTGCATGAAATTTATCCAACTGCAATTGTAACATATCGGCATTACTCATTCCTGCCGTAGTGTCGACTAATTCATTGATATGCAGGTCGACCTCAATCACGTCAGGGATTTGCCGGCGCTTCACTATCCTCGGTCGGGCCGTTTCTTCTTTTTGAAACAGGGCGCTTTTAATTTCCCCAGGCAAAATTTCGACTAATTTCTGATTCTCCTTTTCCTTCACAATATCAATCATCATGGCCAAATCGTCGAAATAATCGTTTTCGGTAAAACTATGCAGTTTATAAAAACGGACTACATTCATCTTGATTTTTGCATCAATTACTTCCTGAGGCACATAATTCTTAGCTATTTTCAATGGAATCAACTGCACACGAATTTGCCCCCAGGCATTAAGGTCTTCTTTGCTTACAGAAGTTAACTCCTCTTGCATGTTTGGCTCTATCATGCCGTTGGCGACCGATTTCCACTGATTATTTTCGCCATTTACAATATTATAGTACAGAAAATAATTGCTATCGTTTATCAAATAACAATCATAAGCCGTAGTTTGCAACTGTTTAATGTCAACGGGGAAAAAAGCAAGAAAAGCTTTCAGTGTTTCACCTTCGGGAGTCTCCACAATTGGTTGCGACCTCGCCCCTAACCCCTCGGATACTTGTCCCGCTTGCGGGAGAGGAGATGGGAGCTGGGGTTCTGGCAATTTCGAAGAAAAGTCTTTTTTTATAAAATTGGTTTCTTTGTTGATTTCGCCAACAGCCACACATTCGCGTTCGAGTACCGGAATTTCAAATCCATCTTCGTCCTCTACATATATCAGTCGCTTCGTTTCATCGATGCGGACCACTACTCCGCCACCTACAGCATTCAGAAAACGTACTGTATCACCTTTTTTTATCATCGTATATTTATTTTTTAATGATTATCCGCAAAAGTTCCTAAAGTTTCAAATAATATATTCCGGTGCGCTGCACCTTTATTTTTATTCGGGATATTATTTCTACCAATATAACGGTGCGCTGCACCTGCCAACAAAGGGACAGAGTCCCGATATATTGGTAGAAAATACAAGCAGAA
>JAJFVH010000155.1 GCA_021371875.1 Bacteroidales bacterium | reverse complement strand
CTTTCAAAGAACTCGTGACGGTGGAAAATTCGCATGTCTGCTTTTTTATTCCTTCTCCGTCGATGGTAGCTACTACTACCTTTTTGTGTACATCAAGTCCGCATCCGCGTGATACGACTTGCTTAAATGTTACCTGAGGTGATTCCATTGTAGTTTTGTCTTAAATTGTGGCTTATACCAAAACAAAAATACAAAACTTCTACAAAACAACTCCGACTCTCGCACTAACCCTAATTTTCATTCTCTCGGGCGTCAAGTTTGTGGCATGTGGGTTTCATTTTAAAATTCAAAGATAGTCTTTTTATCAATAAAAACACATTTACGGGTACACGTGGGTTAAAATATCAAACAAATCTGCTTAACTGAACGTTATTATTCTAAAATTAATACAAGTAAAAATGTCAGACAAACACATAATCAGAACCGAATGGAAAGGCAATATGGCTTTCGAAGCAGATATCAACGGTCATAAAGTCACAATGGACGCTGTTCCTGAGGCAGGAGGAAACGACTTAGGTCCCGGCCCGAAAAAACTTATGTTAGTGGCTTTAAGTGGCTGTACAGGTATGGACGTGGTTTCCATCCTGAAAAAGATGCGTGTGGATATAGAAAAATGTAACATTGAAGTTCAAGGCGATGTTACCCACGATCACCCGAAACAATATTACAAGATGCATGTTATTTACGAATTTACCGGGAAAAAATTACCGTTGGATAAACTTCAGAAAGCCGTCCGTATGTCGGAAGAAACTTACTGCGGTGTGGAAGCGCTCTACCGGAAAGCAATTGAAGTCACTTCGGAAATAAAGGTCATTGAATCATGAGATTTTCAATAAAACAGGCGATCCAACCGAAACCCTGCTTTATTATTTTGTAAAATTTACTTGAACAGGCTGGATATCAGTTTGAAATGTTCGTTGTTTTTAACTAAAAACATGTGTCAGGGTATTTCAAAACGATGGATAAAACGCCACATTTACTTATATAATAACACATTTAGAGAGCCGTTTATTTTATTTTATCAGAATATTTAGTTAACTTTGTTGCGATCGCCTATAACTACTCACCAAACCAACGTAAATTCAACGATTATGAAATTAGTAATAATATCGAACAGACTTCCGCTAAAAGCTACGAAAACGGTGGAAGGCGATTTTGAATTTTCACGAAGTGAAGGTGGATTGACAACCGGTCTTGCTTCCTTAGACTTAGATGTTGAAAAACATTGGGTTGGCTGGCCAGGTACTTATGCAGAAAATGTTGAAGAAGAAAATCAAATAACGGAACATCTTAAAGAATTTAATTTTCATCCGGTCTTCCTTTCGCCGGATCAAATCCAGAATTATTACGAAGGATATAGTAACAGCACCCTCTGGCCGTTGTGTCATTATTTCTTTTCGTTTGTTGAATACGAAAGCCGCTATTGGGAATCTTACAAAGAAGTTAACGAGCTTTTCTGCCAGTTTGCCGTGCCCTTTATCGAACCGGGGGACATTGTTTGGGTACAAGATTACCAATTAATGCTTCTTCCCCAAATGTTACGAAAATCTACTAAAGACATCAGCATTGGGTATTTTCATCATATTCCATTTCCTTCATACGAACTTTTCCGCGTGTTGCCTGAACGGGCGGAATTACTGAACGGATTATTGGGCGCTGATCTTATCGGTTTTCATACACACGACTACATGCGACATTTTGTAAGTGCATCCGAACGTGTATTGGACTTACGTTTTAAGCTGGATCAGGTTTTTCTGAACAACCGCATTGCCTACGTTGATGCTTTCCCGATGGGAATAAATTATACACTCTACAACGATTCCGTACTGTTACCTTCGGTTCAGGAAAAAGCACGCGAATTAAAACAAAATTTCGGAAGTCATAAATTAATACTTTCGGTGGATAGGTTGGACTATAGCAAAGGCATCCTGCATCGGTTGAAAGGTTTTGTTCTTTTTCTGGAAAATCATCCCGAATATAAAGAGAAGGTATCGTTGGTCATGATAGTGGTTCCTTCGCGCGATAAAGTGGACAGGTACGCCGATTTGAAAATCAAAATTGACGAAACAATCGGATCTATTAACGGTCAGTTTTCAACAATTAACTGGACACCTGTGTATTATTTCTATCATAGTTTTGATTTTGAGGAATTAATCGCCATGTACCATATAGCCGATATTGCATTGGTCACACCGCTACGTGATGGCATGAACCTGGTAGCCAAGGAATATCTCGCCGCCAAAAGAGATAAACCGGGAGTATTGATATTGAGCGAAATGGCCGGAGCATCTATCGAACTGAATGAAGCCATTATTGTGAATCCGAATGATATAGAGCAAATTGAACTCGCGCTGTTGGAAGCTATTGAAATGCCGGAAGAAGAGCAGTTGCTGAAGTTGAAACACATGCAAAGCACTATTGCCAAACAAACGGTGAAAAAATGGGCTGCCGACTTTGTTGCAGAACTGGAGAAAATTAAATACCTGAATAACAATTTAAACAGTGAACGCATTGATGGCGAAACTTTACGAAAGATAAAAGAAGAATATAATCTGGCTAAAAAACGATTGATGATATTAGATTATGATGGAACGCTGGCAGCATTTAAAAACAAACCGGAAGATGCCGTTCCAACGGAAGAACTATACGAAATTTTAAATGACCTTGCATCCGACAGTAAAAACAAAATTGTGATTAGCAGCGGAAGAGATCACCAGACCCTCGAAAAATGGTTCGGACATTTGCCTATAGCATTAGCCGCCGAACACGGGGCTTATTACAAAGAAGACGGTGAATGGCATGGTAACGTTCCGATTGAACAACCGTGGGACGATCAAATCCTTTCCATCCTCCAGTCTTTCGTTGAAAAAACACCTCGGTCGAAACTCGAAATAAAAGAAACCACCTTAGTGTGGCACTACCGGAATGTAGATGCCTGGTTGGCAACCTTACGTGAACAACAGTTACTCGATGCTTTAATTACCCCTTGCAGCCGGCAAGGTTTGCAAATTATGCGCGGAAATAAAATTGTGGAAATAAAATCCCCTCAACACACCAAAGGATTCGAAGCCCGCAGGTTGCTGGCTCAGGATCATTACGATTTTATTTTAGCCATGGGTGACGATACAACGGATGAAGATACTTTCCAGGAACTTCCGCACGATGCATTCACCATTAAAATCGGCGGAATGTCCGAAGTAGCACGATACAATCTGCGCTCGCAATCAGGGACTTTACCCTTTCTGAAGTTATTGTATAAGGATGACCCTAAGGCCTGATAAACTGAGAAAGCTGTACCTCATCGGCAAAAAGCAAGGCAGTGTTTATCAATGCCAAATGTGAGTAGGCCTGCGGAAAATTTCCCAACTGGACTTTGGTTTCAAAGTCAAGGTCTTCGCTGAATAAGCCCAAATGATTGGAATAACTAAGCAACTGATTAAACAATCCCTGTGCTTCTTCATGTCTATCAATTACATATAAAGCCCTGATCATCCAAAAGGTACAAATGGTAAAAGCCGAAGCCGGCACTCCAAAATCATCCTGATTATTGTATCGGAACATAAGTCCTTTGTAATTCAGGGCACGATAGACGGCATCGACGGTTTTTTGAAAACGGAAATCATCAGGCGAAATAAATCCATACGTTTCCATTAACAACAAAGAGGAATCCATGTCAGTGGTGGAATAAGTTTGCGTAAAGCTTTGTAATTTTTCGTTCCAGCCATTGACCAATACATCGTTTTTGATTTCATCGGCAATGATTATCCACTCATGTGCAATATCATCTTTGTGAAGTATTTGCGCAATTTTCATGGCACGGTCCATGGCTACCCAACTCATGACCTTTGAAAATACAAAATGTTTTTCCTCACCTCTTATTTCCCAAATACCTTTGTCGGGATTTGACCAATCTTCGCTGACTGTTTTCACCATATTTTTCACTACCTCAAACATATCTTCAATTTCATCCAAGGTACCCGGAAAATACCTGTAATACTGATAAATTACATCCATCAGATAGCCGAAGGAATCATTTTGCTTTTGATGATAGGCATCGTTCCCGATTCGTACGGGGCCTGAATTTTCATATCCGCTCAAATGATCCAGAATTTCTTCCGTCAACACCCGTTCACCACGTATGCCGTACATAATCTGGAAAGTATCGGATTTTTTCTTGATGATATTATGAATAAAAGTCATAAAACGCTTGGCAGCACCCTGATGTCCGATCCGCAAAAGAGTTTCGATGGACATGGAAGCATCGCGCAACCAACAGAAACGATAATCCCAGTTACGCACTTCACCTACCGATTCGGGAATACTCGTTGTCAATGCAGCCAGCACCGCACCACTACGATGATATGACATGAGTTTGAGCACCAAAACGCTTCGTTCGATCACAGTATTATACTGCGTATATTTTTTCGATCGGTTTGCCCAGTTCATCCAATACACCTTGGTTCGTTGATATTCTAATTCTACTCGTATCTTATTAATTTTTATCAATTTTTCATTGTAAGAAAGCACGAAAAATTCATCCTGCTGCAAAATGAACTCATCACCGGCGAGAATCCGGTCAAAATCCAACCCTGAATATAAATAAATAGTATCCTGTATATTTACCTTGGAAAATGTCTTTAGATAATCCGGAGTTATCAGATGCGAAACCTCATCCCTGGCATAATTCAGTGCCGGTTGATAATTTACACGAAAGCGGGGACTTCCATATTTCAAACGGATCAGTCTATGAATTTCAGGTGGAAGATAATAGTTGTCATCTTTCCCTGTTTTATAACGGGGCATGAAGTCAATCACTTCAAATCCTCCTTGTGTAGAATCGAAGGTCGTCAGTAAGATATTCGTATGTTCGATATACTCCTGCGAGACAGAGTACGTTTCATCAACAACAAAACCAAAACTTCCACCTTTCTCTTTATCCAGTATTTTTGCAAATACGGAGGGAGAATCAAAATCGGGAAAACAAAACCATTCAATATTTCCCTCTTCGGAAATCAAAGCAGCTGAGCGGCAATTGCCCACAGCTCCATAATTTAAGTGCTCCATGTTTTAAAATTTTCGGATTATAATTGAAAGCAATTACATATCCACGATGTTTTAACTGATTTTCAGTTATTAATCCGTTGACTTAGTTCTGAAAATATTTTTTTGTAAGTGGGTGTAGCTATTCCATGTTTTTGTCCTAACTCCATCACAATACCCGTAAGTGTTTGCAATTCGGTATTTCTACCCGCCTGAAAGTCGCTGTGCATGGAAGCTGTCGTTTCAAATGGCAATTCTTCAAGTTGATGTATCGTTTTGTCGATTACTGACCTATCCATGTCGGCGCCTTCGGCATTTGCTACCAACAACAATTCATCCAGCAAAGCCAACAGGGTGGATTTACGAATTTCATCCGTAAGCAAAGCTCCGAAACTAACATTGAAATAAGAAGTCAGCGTGGCTGTGGATGAAATAAAGAAGAATTTTTTCCAGATTACCGACAAAATCTTTTCGGAGAAAGTAGCTTCGATTTCTGCGTCTTTCAACACCTTTTCAAACGCAACCAAACGATCGCTTGTCCGGTTCTCGTACCCGAAAAACAAGCTGTGTACATTTCCCGAACTTTCCACAACGCCCGGTTTATTCAAACGTCCTACAATATACACGCAACCGCTCCAAACCTCGATGCCGGGCAATAAGGTTCTGATTCTTTGACTTATATCAGCCCCGTTCAGCAAGGGTAAAATAACGGTATTGGCACCCACACAAGGTTTGATCTGATCAATGGTCGATTCAAGATCATAACTTTTAGTCGTCATAATTACATAATCGGCTATCCCTATTTCCGAAACCTGATCCGTAGCAAGCGTAGGTTTCACCGTAAATGTTCCCGTTTCAGTTATCACCGTCAACCCATCTTCCTGCACTTTTTTCAAATGTGCGCCACGGGCTACAAAATAAATCTCAATGTCAGGATTGGCAGCATAATGCTTTGCCAATAATCCCCCGTAATATCCGCCGACTCCACCAAGTCCGACAATCACAATCTTTATTTTTATCATTCCTCTTTAATTATAGATCGCAAAATTAGTTTTTTTGCTGACAAGAACAATAAAAAAAACGGATTCACCAGCCGGTAAGTCTGTTTTTTATTAAAAATTGAACTAATTGATATTTTTTTCACGCTTAAAATAATACAAACAGTTTCATGTATTAAAAATAAATGTAAATTTGTGCTTGTTATTTTTTGCAAGAGCCTATTCTGGTGCGTTCCTCTAATGGTTAGGAGATCGGTTCCTCAATCCGAAGATAGCAGTTCGATTCTGCTACGCACTACCAATCTCTGTCAGAATAAGAACCAACGGTCACTGACCGAAGGAAAGTAATTTCCGGAATTTAAGAATTATCCGAATGAAGATACAGATTAAAAATCAATGATTTTCAGCAAAATGACCTGAAAATAGAAATTATAAATTGAATTGGGTCGCGCAAATTGGACATTATGCGGATAATTATTAAAAATAGATTTATACCGATATATTCTTATTGTTTTTTCCCTGCATAGCGCAAGTCTGAGCGAAGCGAAGACTTGCGCCTGTCTGTTATCAGGCAGGCTAATAACCCGTACGGTTTGTAACTGTTTTATGTCGTTGAAGTTATAAACTTTTTTTATTTCCAGTTCAGGTTATCTCGCCCGCGGCGAGACTAACTTGAACTATATTGGGGATACCGGTGGTTCAACTTACAACTGTTTCCACCATCTTAATTACAGCCTGCAAACTTTTTCCAATGTTCCGCTTCTCGGCACACTATGCGTATTGGCGGTTTGCGTGAGCATCTTTATTCGCACGGATTATAAATCCGCATGAACATGGATAAGAATTAATTACCAATTAGTTAATCTGAAATTGATTGGAAGAGTACACTCTTTATCAATAATACGACCATGTTCCCGTGCCGGTTTCATATATTTAATCAAACTAAAAACTCTCGAGGCTTCTTGATTAAACAAAGGTTCATCCGACTTTTGGTATTCGATATTATCTATCTTTCCATCTTTACGTACTATGAAATGAAACATTACAACGCCTTCCTTGCTTTTTAATCGGAGTTCTTCGGGATATTTTAAATTCTTCTCAAGAAATAAAACCATGTTGCTATTTCCACCCGGAAATTCAACATGGCAGTCTTTTTCGGCTGTTTTTACAATATTCCCATTCTCATCATAATCTATTTTATTTTTTATTTTACCATGTTTATAGGTGGCTATTTCGCATATTTTACCTGATTCGTAATACCACTTGCCGAACCTGTCCCCTGAATCTGCGGAATAGTGAGTGTAGTTTGCGCAAAAACCAAAGCAGGTATAAATGCTACAAACAGAATATTTGATTTTTTACTCATGATAATATGCAAAAAGGCAACAAAGGTAATAAAATCCGATAAAGATTTGAATAATAATACTTCTTTTATCCCTTTTTCTCTAAGTCCCCATTAAAAGCACCGCCGTGAATAGTTAGAGATTGAGCGAAGCGGAATCTTGGACATGCCTTCTGCAAATCTGATACACACCTGGAATAATAGTCTTATCCTTTGATGTTGATTTTTTTATAGGCTGCTATTAATGTTATGCAGCCCAATAATATAAATATAGAGCCAAGCAGAATGAAAAAGGGATTCGTAAGTGGATGGTAAACTCTGAAAAAAGAGCAAAATAAAACCTATCCGGTTCGTAAAACATTATTATCCTCTTGTTTATTTAAAAATTAAGATACCAATAAAAAGGCTAATGCATTGATAAACCTGCATCAGCCTTTTTTATGAAAACAAAATGTAATGAAACTTATAAAACAGTTACAAAACCACCGTTCGGCATTATTTCCACTTCAAGTTTATTATTCCTTAAAGTTGCATATTTTTCAACTAAACTGCGATTATTTTCACCATCAGTAATTAAAATCAAATCTTTCGAGCCGATTTTTAAAACCGATAAATCTAATGTTAGTTTTTGAGTTTCTACTTGTGAGTTGATGCCTGCCAGATACCATTTATCACCTGATTTACGAGCCATTACAACATATTTTCCGGGAAAACCATCAATCAGTTTCACATCGTCCCATTTACGCGGAACATTGCGCATATAAGTTTTTACAAATTCAGGTTGCTTGACCATACTCTCGGGAATTTCGACATAATGTTGTATACCAGACTGTAAAATTACGGTGAGAGCTATCTCCATTCCATTACTTGTACGACGTTTCACTCCGGGAATTTCGCCAAAACAAACGGGCGTAAAGTCCATTGGGCCAACCACATTCCGGGCAAAAGTCATCATCGTGAGATGTTTTGGCGCCAGATCGGTATCTTTTTGATCGAAAGTTGTAAATTCAAATCCACGTATAGACTCCATTGCCAACAGATTAGGGAAAGTACGCGACCAGCCACGGGGAACGGTAGTACCATGAAAATTCACCAGCAAATGAAAATCGGCAGCATCTTGCATCATATCGTAATAATACTGAATTGCCGATTGTCCATCGCCCGGCCAGAAGTCCACTTTCACTCCTGCAATTCCCATATTATGAATCCGTTCAAATTCTTTGCGGCGTGCTTCACGCTCCGTCAGAGCGCTTTTTGGGGAATATGTGGTTGAATTCCATGAACCTGATGAATTATACCAAAGCAAAATTCCGATATTCTTAGTTTTGGCATAATTAGCCAGTTCTCTCATTTTTTCATAACCTATTTTACGGTCCCAGTCAGCATCTATCAAACAATAATCCCACTTCATCTCCGCAGCATATTCAATAAACTGTTTCTGAACGGGATAAATTGTATAGTCATCTTTCAAAACACCCCAACTCCACGAAGAAATACCTGGTTTTACCCAACTGTAATCTATTTTTTTGTCTGCCGGACTTGCCAAATCAGATACCATTTGCGATTCAACAACCGTTGCCAGCGAACCGATTACCATCACACGCCAAGAGGAGGTAACATGGTCGGAAACAACATATTCAGGGTCGTCAGGGTGTGTGGTTTCACCCTTTTGCGGAAAACCAATCGTATACTCACCATCAGGCGATAACTGGGACAGACGCGTTCCAACATAATCGGGGGTTAATCCTGCTTCGGTAACCAGTACCCAATATGCTTCCGTTTTGAAAAGTGCGGGAAACGACCAGCCGGCTTTAAATGGAGCAGGTGTTCCAACCGGAATTTCATACTCGTACTGTTCTTCATAGCTTGGTTGCGTTTCGCACCAACCGTCTTTTACATTGGCATGCGGATGTAACCATGCTTTGCTTAATGCAGCAAATTTGAATGAAGTCTTCTCTGACTTCACGGCAATCGGGGTTTTGCTCCTGATTATATACCGGAAAGCAACACCTTCGTTAGTGGCTTTAAATTCAACCGTTAAGATATTTTCCAACGTATTTTGCAACTGAATTTCGGCTAAATTAACCGTAAAAGTCCGGTTAGCGCGTTTTTCGCCCGGAGCATGATAGGTTTCGGTCTGAAGTTTTGGTTTTGATACCGATTTAATTTTTAAACCTGAAGTAAATTCCAAATCGCCACTCAAGCCCATTTGTGACGGAAAAATAACGGTTTTATTGTCCTTTTTTACCTCATAAAACAGCGAACCTTTTTCATTCAGTCCGGCTTCGATGACAAGCGTACCGTCGGGTGATTTTAAAACTAATTTTTTAGAAGCAGATTGTAACGCGAAAATCGTCAAAAAAAGAAAAAGAAAAAGGAATAGAAAAGATTTTTTCATGATAATAAATTATTGGATATCTGCATTCTGGAATGAATTATTCTTTTTAAAAACAAATTGTGAGAAATGACACAAGCATTTTTCGGATTTTACTTTCCGGCAGGAGATGATAATAAGTCTATTTTATTTTCTTTCCCCAAACCGAGCAACCGTTTTGATCCAATCCGGTAAAAAGCAAAGTTTCCGTTTCGTTTTCCCAGTCATGTCCGACAAAAATAATCAAATTATTGATGGTTTCGTCCTTCAGAATAAGTGTAAGACCTTTTCCTGCATCAAATTTCCATTTACCATCCGAGCCTTTCATTTTTCCATCTTTGCAAAACACAACTATATTCGAGACATCAATCTCTGTTGTTCGAAGTCGATTTTCTCCCCTCATAATTTGTCCGAACTCAAGTTTCCTGTCGGTTTTAGAGTCCTGAATGCGAATAATTTCCCAAGTTCCTTCAATATCTTTTTTAAGTATCTTCGTTTGTTTCGAAGCTGCATATCGTTCCGGTGAAACTACCGGCCAACCGTCGGCTGTCCATTTCACTTCGCGTACATGAAGTACCATCAACTGATTATCAGGAGATAAACGGGATTGATGTACCATAAAAAAATCACCGTTTTCATTTGCGAAAATCCCGCAATGTGCTGTTCCTGCCCAGCCCGGATGATTTTTAAATTGATAAGGATGCGTAAGTATCGGGTAATGATTAATCGTATCGCGCAAATCGTTTCCAAAAAAATCCAGAAAAGGACCTTCAGGTTTATCGGCACGACCGACACGTACATTATAGGTCGTCATCAGCGGATCGTATGAACTGAAATGGTAATACTTTTTAAAAGTCGGATTGTAAGTAATTTCGGGAGCTTCGATATTGTCTTTTTTCAGATTGGCACGGCGGGCGATGCTGTGACCCTGGTCATCGGCTGTCATGGTAAAGCCCGTTTCCGGATTCAGTTCCACAGCGTACAATCCTCCGAAATACGAACCGTAATGCATCCACATTTTGCCGTTTTCAGCATTGGTAATTATGCTGGGATCAATGGCATTCATTTTATCACCGCGTTGCGTTTTTACCACGCTGCCTTTTAACTCCCAAGGGCCAAGTGGCGAAGCCGATTCGGCCAAGCCTATATACGAAGTCTGTAAACCAAAAGCCGAAACACAATAATACAACCGGAATTTATCCTTGTATTGAACAATAAACGGCGCCCAAATATTCGTCGCCCCTTTGTTGTCGCTGTGCGTTAATACCCAGTCTTTAGCCTCTTGCGGTATCTCGGGAAATGCCCAACCTTCGAAATTCCAGTGCACCAAATCTTTGGATGTACGAACCTGTATATTTCCCATCGGAATTTTAGGCTTTTCCCCTGTTGGTCTGTTTTTAAAGTCGAAATAAATGGCATCGGTACTGTACATGTAATAAGTGTCGCCGATTCTCAGGCAGGCGGGATCATGCACATTGTATGTTCCCCAACTTTTGTAATTTTCCATACCGGATATTTCACTGTAATTATCTTTCCATGGGTTGGGCGACTTTACAGGACTTGTGGCATTCGAACAAGCGAAACAAAAAATCAACAAGAATCCGGTCAGGATAAAATTAATTTTAAATGATGACGATTTCATGAAGGTGGCTTATTTATGTAAAGTACAACAGTAAAACATAAGCTTTATGTATTGATCACCTGAATTAAATGCAATAACATAATTTTTTTTCTTTGCCATTTTGGTTTAATTCGTTTATTTCAATTCGATGGTAACTAAAGATTTAGCCGGAACTTTCACGGTCAACATACCGTTTTTGTATTTGGCATCTTTGAAGTTTTCGAGTTGAACCTGATAAGGATTGTTGAAAGTATTGTAAGTTCCGACTTCTTTACCGGTAATAATTTGTCCATTGGTGATTTTAGTAGTTTTGGCTCCACGCACATCGCAGCTGATTTCCATTTCGTTTTTCGGGTCTATGTTTACTAACGAAATATGGATTGCTCCATCTTTATCCAGCGAAGCAGTCGACGAAATGCTTTTCAGTTTGCGGTTCATACGACTGTAATCACCGCAGTTCACAGTCATTGGCAACATGGTGGCATCCTGATGCACTTTGTACATATCGAACACGTAATAAGTCGGAGTCAACAACATTTTTTCTTTATCGGTCAGAATAATTGCCTGCAACACATTTACCATTTGAGCGATATTGGCCATTTTCACACGATCGGCATGTTTGTGGAAAATGTTCAGGATATTTCCGGCCAGCAAAGCATCGCGCAGGGTATTTTGCTGATAAAGGAAACCCGGATTGGTACCCGGCTCCACGTTATACCACGCTCCCCATTCATCCACTACAAATGCAATTCGCTTCATCGGATCGTAAGCATCGAGAATAGTTGAATGTTTGGTAATCAATTCATCCATTTTCTGTCCGTTTTCGAGGACGCTGAAATACTGATCTTCGTTAAATCCGGTTGCATTTCCTTTGTCTGTCCAGCTTCCGGTGAATGTATAATTATGCAACGAAATGCCCTGCATCATTCCTCTCGGAATATTTTTCATCAATGTTTCAGTCCAGCGGTAATCATCCACATTGGCGCCACCCGCAATTTTAAACACGTGGTTATCGCCATAATTACGCACATAAGTGGCATAACGACGGTAGTTTTCGGCATAACCTTCGGGAGTCATATTGCCTCCGCAACCCCAGTTTTCGTTCCCAACTCCAAAATATTTTACTTTCCACGGTTTATCTCGCCCGTTTTGTTTACGCAGATTAGCCATGGGACTTTCGCCATCGAAAGTCATGTACTCCACCCATTTCGACATTTCTTCCACCGAGCCGCTGCCAAGGTTTCCGCAGATATAAGGTTCTGTTCCAAGCACTTCGCAAAGATTCAGGAACTCATGTGTCCCGAAAGCATTATTTTCGATCACACCGCCCCAATGTGTATTAATCATTTTTGCACGCTTTTCACGCGGACCGATACCGTCCATCCAATGGTATTCATCGGCAAAGCAACCGCCGGGCCAGCGAAGATTCGGAATGCGAATGCGTTTCAAAGCATCAATCACATCGTTGCGCACACCATTCGTGTTTGGAATCGAAGCATCTTCTCCTACCCAAAGTCCTTCGTAAATACAACGTCCCAAATGTTCCGAAAACTGACCGTAAATGTGTTTGCTGATCTGAACCGTTCCCTGATCGGCATTCACAATGGCTGTGGCTTTTTGTTGCTGTCCCAAAGCAACTCC
>JAJFVH010000152.1 GCA_021371875.1 Bacteroidales bacterium | reverse complement strand
GTTTCAAATAATATATTTCGGTGCGCTGCACCTGCCAACAAAGGGACAGAGTCCCGATATATTGGTAGAAAATACAAGCAGAAAAAGCACAAAGGTGCAGCGCACCGAAATATAAATTAGGACACATTGCGGATAATCATATTATTGAAATACTATGTTAGATAGGAGTAACTTTAAGCGCCCTCGTATGGTTGCATTGAATGTCGAGACACTATGCTTTTTATGCCGCAACCGGAAATACAGGACCGGTAATGCAAAAAGTCCCCAACGATACAGGTACCTTGTTTTTGAATCGTTGAGTTTGCTCCGAAATGTATACTCATCTTTTTCGGAGGAGAGGAAATATTGTTTTAAAAAATGCTCTTCAGCTTTAAATGAAGATTTAACTCACATCAACAACTTTGTGAAACAGGATATCTATTTTATGGTTTATATTTTGTAAAACTACAAGGAGATGATGAAATGCAATCTGGTGGCATAATTAAGGGGATATAGCAGAAAGTTGTGTCTTACATTCTAAAATCAAAACGTTCAGTCCGTGTTTTTTCATAAATATCCCGATCGTAACTGTATAGGCGGGCCGGTTTATGCGAAACGCCGGACTGGATTTCGTCCAAAGGAATCAAATAAGGCATTTTATTTACCTTTCGGCGAAAATTACGTTTATCATAAGTAGTGTTGAAAATTGCTTCGTAAAGTTTTTGCATTTGAGTGAGTGTGAATTTTTCGGGTAAAAGTTCAAACACAAGTGGTTCGTGTAATAAGTCATAGCGAAGTTTTTTGAATGCTTCGTCGTAAATCTCATTGTGGTCAAACATTAATTCTTTAATTTCGTAAGCATTCTCCCATTTTGCGTCTTCAATCAACATGCTGTTATCCACATCACTTACATTGATTAAAGAATAAAATCCGACTGTTATTACACGTTCATCCCTGAGTCGCGGTTTTACCCATACGAAATCTTGTTCTCTGAGTCTGAGTCGGTTTGGGTTGCTGAAAACCATAAATTGCTTCACGTAAATATTTTCCAATCCGGTTTGCTCTTTTAAAATGCGCGACGCAGTAGCATCTATAGTTTCATCCCGACGTACGTGATTGCCGGGAAGTTTCCACTCCAAGTGAATTTCTCCATTGTACGGAACTGTTTCACGACGAACTAAAGCTTTTAGTTTATTGTCATCGTAACCAAATATGACACAATCGACAGAAATTGTCTCTAAAGTTTCAAAATCATTGATATTTTTTTCTTCTACTGTCTCCATATATTTTTCAAAAGTTGTGCAAATATAAATAATATTTGTATAAAATAAGGTGTTTGTGTCATGAATACACAATATTTAAAGGCTATCATAAAAATATTTAGAGCTTAGTGTAAAAAAAACACATTTTTATTTGGTGGTTATTAAAATACAGTTTATATTTGCATCGTAAAAACTTATTGTCCTTTTGACACCATAATATTTACAAACCTTAAAAACAACACTAAATAATGAAGAAAATACAGTTAATGAAGAGTGCAATGTATGGATTCGTATGTTTAACGATTTCTTGCAATATGCAACCCCAAAGCGAGATAGATACTCGAGTAAATGATTTGTTGTCGCAAATGACTTTGGAAGAAAAAGTCGGGCAAATGACGCAAATCACTTTAGATGCGGTGGGAAACGGGAAAGATGTATTTACGAGCAATGTACCTTTTGCTATCGACACCAACCGGTTGAAAAAGGCTTTGGTTGATTATCATGTCGGCTCTATCATTAACACTACTAATAATTATGCTCTCCCACCGGCCCAATGGAATTCCATTATCGGTCAGATTCAACAAACAGCTACCCAACAAACCCGTTTAAAAGTTCCGGTAATATACGGAATTGATGCTATTCACGGCTCTACTTATGCTGAAGGTGCTATCCTGTTTCCACAAGAAATTACCGTTGCTGCAAGCTTTAATCCGGTTCATGCGTACAATATGGCTAAAACATCGGCTTACGAAACGCGTGCCTGTGGAATTTCATGGAATTTTTCACCGGTTCTCGATTTAGGTTCCGATCCTCGTTTTTCACGCCAATTTGAAGGTTTTGGCGAAGATCCATACGTTGTTACAGTTATGGGAGAACAGGTAGTTAAAGGTTATGAAGGAATGACCGACAGTATTAATCATCCTGCTAAATTAGCTTCGTGTTTGAAGCATTTTTTGGGTTATTCAGTTCCGTATTCAGGAAAAGACAGAACCCCTGCATTTATTTCCGAAAATGTTTTGCGTGAATATCATTTGCCCCCATTCAAAGCAGCTGTCGATGCAGGGGTGGAATCGGTGATGATAAACTCTGGTTTAATCAACGGGGTGTCTGTTCATGCCAGTTACGATATTATAACTAAATTACTGAAGCAAGAATTGAAATTTGATGGTGTAGTGGTAACCGATTGGATGGACATAATCAATCTCCAAAAGCGAGATAAAATAGCTCCGACAAATAAAGAAGCCATTAAATTGGCTGTTAATGCCGGCATTGATATGTCTATGGTTCCATACGATTATGAGAATTTCAGTAAAGACCTTGTTGCTCTGGTAAAAAGTGGTGAAGTAAAAGAAAGCCGGATTGACGATGCCGTCAGACGAATTCTGAAACTGAAGTTTAAACTTGGATTATTTGAAAACCCGCTCACAAAATTGACCGATTATCCCGACTTCGGTTCTAAAGCGCATGCCCAATTGGCTTACGATGCTGCAGCCGATGCCATAACTTTATTAAAGAACTCTGGAGATATTTTACCGCTTTCCAAAACCTCTAAAGTACTTGTAGTAGGACCAAATGCTAACAGTATGCGCTCACTCAACGGAGGTTGGAGCTATTCGTGGCAAGGTGACAAAGTAGATCGGTTTGCCGGGCTAAACAACACTATTTTAGAAGCCATCCGGTTGGAGATAGGTGAAAAGAATGTTCGGTATATTCCGGGAGTGAGTTATGTCGAAAATGGAAAATATTTTGAGGAAAAAGAAAATAATCTTACCGGGGCAGTTGCTGCAGCACGAAACGTTGATGCTGTAATTTTATGTGTTGGCGAAAATTCCTATGCTGAAAAACCTGGCGACCTTAATGATTTGAATTTGAGTGAATTGCAAACGAATTTAGCAAAAGCACTGGCTAAAACAGGGAAGCCTGTCATACTCGTATTGAACGAAGGAAGGCCACGATGTATCAATAGCATCGAACCCCAAATGAAAGCGGTTGTTCAGACCTATTTGCCGGGGAACTATGGCGGCGATGCTTTGACCGATATCCTTTTCGGCGATGTAAATCCTTCAGGGAGACTACCTTATACTTATCCCGCATATCCCAATTCAATTGTCAATTATTATCATAAATTATCGGAAGAACAAAAGCCATCCGAAGGCGCTTATAAGTACGAGTCGGATTACAATCCGCAATATGAATTCGGTTTTGGATTGAGCTATACTACTTTTATATACAGCAATCTGAAAATTTCATCTGATGTCATTACGGACAACAACCCAATAGAAGTCAGTGTAGATATTACCAATAGTGGTTCACGTTCAGGTAAAGAAGTTGTAATGTTGTACACAAGCGATTTATATGCTTCGATAACACCTGATGTAAAACGACTCCGACGTTTTGAAAAAATTGCATTGAAACCAGGTGAAACAAAAACTGTAAAATTCAATATTGCTTCCACAGATATTGCTTATGTAGGCTTGGATGGAAAGTGGATTACTGAACCCGGAGAGTTTGAAATTTCAACGGGTAATTTGAAATCAAAAATATCTTATAAATAAAAATATATAACAACATAATTTTAAATCAATGAAAGTCACAGAAAAAAAACAAAAAGGTTCAATCGAAGCCATTTCTGGCAATCGATTGTTCCGGTATGTTATTATTTTAATAATGGCAATACCGTTGAATTTGTTTGCACAAAAATCCACAGTAACTGGTGTTGTAGTGGATGCCAAAAACGAGTCAGTTATTGGTGCAAATGTGCTGATAAAAGGTACTTCGATAGGAACAATTACTGATTTTGATGGTAAATTCAGTATTGAAGCCTCAGCTAATGATGTGTTGGTAATCAGTTATATAGGAATGAACCCGCGTGAAATAACTGTAGGTTCGTCAAAAAACATCAAAGTTATTTTAACTGAGGATACCAAAACATTGGATGAAGTGGTGGTTATCGGTTATGGGTCTGTAAAGAAAAGAGACGTAACAACTGCAATCACCTCTGTATCAACTAAAGATTTAGATCAGAGACCAATTGTTTCCGCCGATCAAGCATTACAAGGTAAGGCTGCCGGTGTATCTGTGGTAAAACCTAACGGATTACCGGGAGAATCGATGGTGATTAGGGTGCGGGGAACTACTTCAATGAATTCAAGTAACGATCCGTTGTATGTAGTCGATGGAGTTACGCTGGATGATATTTCATTTTTATCTGCCAATGATATTGAAAGTATGCAGGTACTGAAAGATGCATCTTCGGCTGCTATATATGGTTCGCGTGCTGCCAATGGTGTAATTTTGATTACTACTAAAACCGGAATTAAGGGGAACTCAAAAATTTCATTAAATGCTTATGCTGGCGTCACGAGTCTGACCAAAAGAATTGAATCGTTAAATGTACAGCAGTATCGTGAATTGCTCGATGACATGGGTTCTACAACTGCACTGCCCACTGACTTAACCGATCAAACCGATTGGTATAAAGAAACGTTCCAAAATGCTTTGACTCAGAACTATCAGCTTTCTATCTCAAATGCAACCGATAAATTAAATTATTATTTGTCGGCGGGATATACTGGAGAACGAGGAATTATCAAAGTAGCATTCTTTGAAAGGTTCAATTTTCGTTCAAATGTTGAGAATCAGATTCGCCCCTGGTTAAAGGTTGGCGCTAATATTTCTTATTCTGATTATACCAGCAATGGAATTATTTCCGGACAAGGAGCCAACCGTGCAGGAGTAGTTCTTTCAGTAATCAACACTCCGACTTATGCAGGTATATGGGATCCTAATAACGAAGGGCAATATAATTCTAACTTCTACGGAGTGAACATTACATCTCCTGCCGAAAATATGGCGCGTTCAGAAGATAACGTTGCAAAAAACAACCGGTTAATCAGTACCGGAAGCGCCGAAATAACATTTTTACCTAATTTGAAATTAAAATCTTCGGTCACTTTAGATAGATATTACTACAATTATACAAGTTTCCTTGATCCCGACAAAACAAGTTACGGCAGGAGTCAGAACGGCGAAGCATCAGATGAAAGATCCTTAAGCACGGTCATGATCTATGATAACATTTTAAGTTATAATAAATCGTTTGAAAAACATAATTTCGATTTAATGGCAGGAACTTCAGGTACAACTTCCCAGTATACCAGATCATATCAGACAGTTTCCAATTTTTATGATGGAAGTATAAAAACATTAAATGCCGGAAATAAAGTTTCTCAGGGTAATGGTACTTCTGAATCAGAATGGTCTATAATGTCGTATGTTGGTCGGTTGGCATATAATTACGACAGTAAATATTTACTGACCGGAAACCTGCGTGTCGATGGGTCTTCAAAACTGAATCCCAATCACCGTTGGGGTTATTTCCCTTCGTTCTCGGGTGCATGGCGTATTTCGTCGGAAGAATTCATGAAAGGACTGACTTGGATTGATGACCTGAAAATTCGCGGAGGCTGGGGACAAACCGGTAATCAGGCAGGATTAAGTGACTATAGTTATCTTCAGCGCTTTGTAATTAACAGGGTTAACTGGTGGGAAGAAGGCAAATCAAATGCAACCCCCAATATTACAAAGTCTGAATTGAGGAATTCAGACCTGACATGGGAAACAACAACTCAGACAAACATTGGTCTCGATTTGACTCTGTTGAAAAACAGATTGACCTTTGCAATCGATTATTACTCCAAATTAACTACCGACATGTTGATGTACGTCACTTTGCCAACAGGATCTTCAACAGCATCTACAATTACTCGAAATGAGGGTGAAATGACAAACAGTGGCTTTGAATTTTCTGTAAATTCACGCAATATTGATGGTAAATTCAAATGGACTACTGATTTCAATATATCGTTAAACAAAAATGAGTTGACCAAACTTGAGTTAACAAAAGTTTATTTAGCTGCTAAAACAAGCGATAATATTACCGAATATGTTGTACGTAACGAACCAGGTCATTCATTAGGAGGATTTTACGGTTATATAAGCGATGGAGTAGATACTGAAACAGGAGAATTGATATACCGCGATTACAATGAAGATGGAGTAGTTACAGCATCCGATCGTACTTATATCGGCGATCCGAATCCTGATTTCACCTATGGCATGACTAATATTTTTACATACAATAATTTCAATCTGAGTATTTTGATTCAGGGTTCGTATGGCAACGATATATTCAATGCTTCACGCATGGAAACCGAAGGGATGTATGATGGCAAAAACCAGTCAACACGTGTACTTGACAGATGGAGACGTCCAGGTATGATTACAAAGATTCCTAAAGCTGCTTACGATATGAAAGTATCTTCGTATTTTGTTGAAGATGGTAGCTTCTTGAGAATAAAAGATGTTACACTCTCTTATAACTTTGCTCCAAGTAAGTTGAGAAAATTGGGAATCAGCCGGTTGCAACCTTATCTGACAGGATCGAATTTGCTTACCATCACAAAGTATCTGGGCTTTGACCCCGAAGTGAATCAGTGGGGCAATAGTGGTACTGTTCAGGGCATTGATTGGGGAACATATCCTCAAACAAGAACATTCATTGTTGGATTAAATGTTGAATTTTAAAAAAAAAGTATTCCAATGAAAACAAAACATATATATAAGATTTTTATTGTAGGTGCAATATTGATGTCTGCTTACGCTTGTTCATTAGATAAAGATCCATTATCAGAATATTCAGAAGTTACTTATGGACAAACTACAAGTACAGATTCAATAAAATACAAAACCAAAGGAGAAATGTATTCTCAATATCAGGCTTTGTATCAAAAACTCAAAGACAGGCAGGAACATTGGTATCTTGATTTGATGTTGATTGCAGAAGCTCATTCTGATAATGCTTATGCCGGAACTACAGGGTCAGAAGTTATGCCAATGGAAAACAATTCGGTAGATGGTGGTAACAGCGTTTTGGCACGCGACTGGGACAGGTATCTTGCAGATGTGGCTCAGGCAAATACAGTTGTTGAAAATATAGACAAGGTTCCCGATCAGACATTGACTCAGGCTGAACGTAAACAATGGAAAGCAGAAGCGAAAATTTTCAGAGCAATGGTTTGGTTCGATATGATCAGAATTTGGGGAAATATCCCTGTTGTTACTAAAGAAGGAGTTGATATTACGGCAGAGAATATTGAAGAAGTATATCCTTTGTATTACCCGGAACAAACTCCTGTTGTCGATGCTTATGCGCAAATCATTAAAGATTTGACCGAAGGTATTGCGGATGCTCCGGCAAATAACGCGGCAGATAAAACCATGCTATCGAAATCGGTCGCCAAAGCTTTGCTTGCAAAAGTATATGCCGAAAAACCTGCACGGGATTACGGCAAGGTTTTAGAATATTGTAACGCCGTGATAGCTGATGGATTCTCTCTTGTAAGTAATTATGCCGATTTATTTAGCCTGAATTCTGCAGGAACTGATGCAAAAGTACGTTCTACTTCAGAATCAATTTTAGAGGTTAATTATTTCACAGGTGGCGGAAACTGGGTGACCTGGATGTTTGGTAAGGACTTACTTAATCCTGAAACAAATTTCACCTGGGCGAAATGGGTAACGCCATCACGCGACCTGATCAATGCTTTTACCACTGAAGGTGATAATATCCGATTGAACCAATCAGTCGTATATTATGCTACTACCTGGAGTAATTATTATCCGTCAAGCAATTATCCTTTTATGTATAAATGTCGCTCAGCCGCAAGTAGCATTATCAAAATCAGACTTGCCGATATATTACTTTTAAAGGCGGAAGCCTTGGCAAATCTTGGAGGCTCTGCAAATATAGAAGCCGCTGTTGCAATAGTGAATCAGGTAAGAAGAAGAGTTTCATTGCCGGATTTAGCCTCTTCAGCTTCGGCTTCTAAAGAAAGCTTGCTTAACGCAATTTTACATGAAAGAAGATTAGAACTTGCTTTTGAAGGTCAACGATGGTTCGATTTGGTTCGTTATGGTAAAGTTCAGGAAATAATGAATTCATTAAACACACGCGATAGTGGCCGTTTACCATTAAGGCGTACATTTACAGATGTTTCGGAATTACTTCCTATACCGTCCACCGTCCTGGATTTGAACACAAATTTAAAACAAAACCCCGGCTATTAATCCATATATAAAATTGATATTCTTATGAAAAACATATTAAAAACAACAATAATCGGGCTGGTAGCGCTCTTCTTTGCTGCGTGTCAGCAAGAGGAACTTCGGGTGCATTATCCTGAATCTATGCCCATGTTCGATAATGCAACTGTGGCTGAAAATACCATAGTTTATGGCGACTCCATTTCGTTGAGTGTTGGTGTTTCCGATCCTTTGACGCCACTTTCCACGCTTGAAATTAATGTTGTGGTAAACGATGAAATTATTGCTTCGGAATCTGTTCGTACCAAAGGAAACAGTGCAACTTATACGCAGAAATATTGGGTGCCGTTTATAGCTCACATGCCCGATGGAGCAGAAGTTGAAGTACATTTATCTTCGATTAATGTAGAAGGATCAAAAAAAGATACGGTTCTTTTTAATACCATTGCTTCACGTCCTGCAATTCCAACCATCTGGTTGGTAACCGCCACAACTGCTGTTGAATTAAAACTGACTGATACTGCAAATCATATTTATTCAGCATCAGGATTAACGTTTGGTAATGAAATCAGTTTCCGATTGGCGACTAAATTGAATCGTTTTAAAAAAATCGACTGGACCGACCCTACAAACCTTGTTTTCGGTTGGGTCAATAATACCTTGGGATTTATCGATTCTAATGGACCATGGATTACACTTTCTGATCCGACTTTGGTCGGATTTAATAAGATAACCCTTGATTTATTTAATTTTACGATCAGAGGCGAAGGAGAGAAATTGACACCTGCAACGTCGATGAATGTAAGTACATTTGGTACAGTTGAATTGTCATCGACCGACAATATGAATGTTACCACCAAAGAAAACTGGAAAACAGCTCAAATGTATCTTGGTAAAAATACTGAAATGACTATTACGGGTGTTTCAAACTTATCAAATGGATTGACTCCTGATTTCTTCGAAGTTTCAGGTGCAACAACTGCAAAATTCCTTGGTGAAACGGGTGTTTATACCGTATATTATCTCCCACGGTTAAATTATGTTTTTGTAGAACAACCTAACGCAGTTTATCCGGATGCTTTGTGGTTGTGTGGCGTTGGTTTTGGACCTGCAGCATCGCCCTATAAAAAGACATCTTCTTGGAACTGGAATTCACCGCTGGAATATAAATTCTGTCGAAAAGTTTCACCAGGTGTTTATGAGGCTGTTATGTATGCTGAACATGTAATTGATGCGGCAGCTGCCGAACCTTGGCGACTGACATTCAGCGCCAAGTTCTTCCACCAACGTGGTTGGGGAGGTGAAGAGGATGCCCGCACTTATACTATGCCAAATACATTATTATTTGCACCTACTACTGCTGATTTGGGTAACTTTGTCGGAACAGCAGACTTTAACGGACAGCCCGGTGTTTACCGTTTTACAATTAATGTCAATGCCAAAACGACCAGCTTTGTGAAAATAAACTAATAATTCAATCCAATCCATCCAATAAACCTGTTTTATTGGATGGATTAATATCAAAAAACAATGCATTTTCATTCGAAATTCTCTGTTTTTACCCTTCTGACGATATTTTTATTCTTCAGTAATTGTAAAGATCCCGTGGTGATAGAACCCGATCCAGATCCCGTTGATTCAATAGGAGATGTAAACCTGTGGGAAACGTCCGGAAATGAGGTTTATTTGTTGAAAAAACAAATTCCGGTAAATTTCTCCAAAGATTTGGGCGATTTTACCATCGTGATGGATACAACTACGACTTATCAGGTGATCGATGGTTTTGGAGCAGCCCTGACAGGTTCATCAGCTTATCTGATTAACCAATTAAATTCTGCCGACAGAATAAAGTTGCTCGAAGATTTATTCGATCCTGAAAAAGGTATTGGATTGAATTATTTGCGGATTACCATTGGTTCGTCCGATTTTTCGATAGGCACTTACAGTTATTGCGACGATTCGGATATTAATTTATTTGTCATTCCGCAGCGAGATAAGGATGATTTAATTCCGGTGTTACATCAGATCCTGGCGATAAATCCAACCATAAAGATTCTGGCAAGTCCGTGGAGCGCTCCCGCCTGGATGAAGAAAAACAACAGCATGTATGGCGGAAGTCTGAAAGGAGCAGAAGTGTATAATGATTTTGCTGAATATTTTGTACGTTATATTAAAGCTTTCGAAGCCGAAGGAATCACCATTGATGCAATTACTATTCAGAACGAACCAATGTATGAAACAGGTGGTTATCCGACCATGAAAATGCTTTGGTCCGAACAAAACACCATTATTCGTGATTACCTGGGGCCAAAATTCATGGCTAATGGCATTCAGACTAAAATCATTATCTGGGATCATAATTTCGATATGTCTTATTACCCTATCAATATTTTGAATGACCCTGTTACTCGTCAGTATGTTGCCGGAACAGGTTGGCATGGTTACGGAGGCGATGCTTCGGCTATTGATGACGTTCAGGAGCTGAACCCGGATAAAGATGTTTATTTTACCGAGCAATCTGGTGGTGAATGGAATACGGACTCACGCATGGGAAATATGTTTTACTATATGAAAGATTTCTTGATGGCTTCGGTAAATCGCGGCTCGAAAAATTTCATTATGTGGAATCTGGCGCTCAATTCGAATAACGGACCTACAACAACTACTGGTGGTTGTCAGACCTGTCGTGGGGTTGTTACCATCAAGATGGATGGTACCTACGTCCGCAACGAAGAGTATTATTTACTCGGTCATTTTTCAAAATTTGTTCGTCTTGGGGCTGTAAGAGTTAAAAACTCATCTACAAACTGGCCTGGTGGACTTACAGCTTCAACTTTTATGAATTCCGATGGAAGTAAAGTGCTTGTTGTTATGAATCGTAGCGGAGCAAAACAAAAATATAATGTTCGTTGCGGAGCTCGTAAATTTATGTACGAACAGTTTAACGAATCGGTAATTTCTTTTAATTTTCAATGAGTTTCGATGTTTTTTACAAAAAATACAAAAATCTGAGATCATGTCAAAGCAAAATTTACTTTTCACATTTGTGTTGCTTTTTGTTTTATCACTAACAGTTGAATCATCTGCAAAAAGCAAAATATGTACGAATTCGGCACAAAGGAAAAACGTCGAAATGTATATTACAACTGCTGATCGTTCAAGGCTTTTTGAAAAAGTTTCGATAAAACTTAATGCTAAATCCGATACAAATTCTGAAGCCACCATTATCCTGAATCCGAAAGAAGTTTTTCAGCAAATCGACGGATTCGGTGCAGCTATTACAGGTTCTACCTGTTATAATTTGCTTAAAATGACAACGGAAAACAGGGAGAAGTTGCTTAAAGAAACTTTCGATTCCAAAACAGGAATGGGTTACAGCTATATCCGTATCTCTATTGGATGTTCGGATTTTTCGTTAGATGAATATACCTGTTGTGATAAACCGGGAATAGAAAATTTTGAAATTCACGAACTGGATAAGCGTGACCTGTTTCCAATTCTCAGAGAGATATTAGCTATTAACCCCAACATTAAAATTCTGGCTTCACCCTGGACTTGTCCACGTTGGATGAAAGTAAATAATCTCATTGATTTGAAACCTTTTAATTCCTGGACCAGCGGACAACTTAACCCGATATATTATCAGGATTATGCTACTTATTTTGTTCGTTTTATTCAGGAAATGAAAAGGAACGGTTTTAATATAAATTCTGTCACCATTCAAAATGAACCACTGAACAGAGGAAATTCAGCTTCGTTATATATGACTTGGCAAGAACAGGCCGCGTTTGTAAAAACAGCATTGGGTCCCAAATTTACTGAAGCCGGTTTGACCACAAAAATTATTGTATTTGATCACAACTTCAATTACGACAATATTATAGATCAAATTAGTTATCCTATAAAAATGTATGCCGATCCTGAAGTGGCGAAATATATTGATGGGGCAGCGTATCACGCTTATGGAGGCGACAAAAGCGAGTTGCTGAATGTACATGATGCTTTCCCTTCTAAAAACTTATATTTTACCGAAATGTCCATTGGCAGTTGGAACTACACTTTCGATGGTGACTTGATGTGGAGTATGCGTGAGATCGGTATTGGGAGCCTTAATAATTTCTGCAAATCAGTGATTGTATGGAATTTTATGCTCGACGACAAAGGGGCGCCTAATCGTCCGGGAGGATGCACTACTTGTTATGGAGCAATCGATATTAATTCCGCCGATTATGCAACTCTCGACAGGAAATCGCATTTTTATCTGATTGGTCATTTGTCGAAGGTCATTTCTCCGGATGCTGTCCGTATTGGTACAAACAATTATCAGATAACCGGTTTACACTATACTGTAGTTAAAAATACTGATGATACTTATGGAATGGTACTTTTGAACGATTCAGAAAGATCAATTCAGATTACCATTGATGATACTATACACTCATTTGCTTGCAACATACCTTCAAAAAGTGTGGTTTCTTGCAGATGGGAAAAATAAATGTAATATTTTGAACAGAAAAACGACCCTAAGTGTTGTTTTTACAATATAAGTGTGTATATTTGACACAAACTTTAAAAATAATCCCTATTTAATCACTCAAAAATTTTATTATCATGAAAAAAGTTTTTACTCTTGCAATTGTTTTTGTTGCTATGTTTGCCTTTGTGCAACAGAGTACTGCTCTTACCTACAATGTAACTGTTCCTGCCGGAACAAAAGCTTGTTATATTGCCGGTGATATGAATGGATGGAGTCCTACTGCTACTTCCATGACTAAAGTGGATGAAACTCACTACACTATTGATCTGCCCAATGCACTTGAGACTCATGGATACAAGTATTTAAGCGGTCCTGATTGGAAATATGTGGAAAAAGATGAAAATGGAAATGAATTAGCTGCAAACAGAACATGGACTGCAAATGATGTTGTTGTAAGATGGAACAGTGTATTTGTTCCGGATGAAAGAGATGTTACAATTGATGTATTAGTGCCTTTAGAAGTAAAGGTATTATACCTTGTGGGTAGCTTTAATGGTTGGGCGAGCCCATCTGAAAATTCTAAAATGAGTTATGTTTCACAAAATGTTGATGGAAAAATATTTACAATTACTGTACATAGTAATGATGCAAAAAACATGGAATTTAAGTTCTGTGCTGGTCCCGCATGGTCATACGAACAATCTGACCCATCGACTAATTTTGTTTTTGGAACTACAGAAAACACTACTGCAGTAGTTGTAAATTCATTTAAAGCAATATTTGATCCGGAGAAAACAGGAACAATTAATATAACTGCTACTGTTCCGACCGGCACTGCTAAGGTTTGGATTATGGGAGATTTTCTTGGTTGGAATTGGGATAATAAAGTAGAAGGAACAAAAAACATAGATGGAACTTTTTCATTTTCAATTCCTATGGTTATGAGTATTGAATATAGATTATATAACAATCCGGATTGGGATCATCCTGAAGTAGGCGAAGTAGATCCTACAAAAGACCTTCCGAATCGTACAGCTGTTTATCCTGCCGATGCTAATATCAGTATTACTGTTTGGAGATGGAAACAAACCACAGGAATCGATTACGTTCAAATAAATAATAAAGTATATTCTGTTGATGGTGTTCTTACTGTCGAAAATGTAAATTCGCGCGTCGAAGTGTTTGACTTTAGTGGTCGCCTTGTTCAACAAAAGAATATAACCGGCACATTCAAGTCTAATGTGTTAAATACAGGATTATATATACTCCGTGTTGATGGTAAAACAGCTAAAGTAATGGTAAATTAATTTTAAAAAGCAGGGTTTTTGATCAAACACTACTCAAATAGCAGAGAAACCATCTTTTCGAGGTGGTTTCTCTACTATTTTATTTATGAGTCAGGCTTTTTATCGGATAGTTATATGATTTTTTCTTCTTTTATCCAATAAGTTTTTATGCCAATTTTGTCAAGGCTTCTTTTATCCAACCGAATGCTTTTACAAGATTTTCGTCGGAAGTAGCATAAGACATGCGGATACAATCAGGGGCGCCGAAAGCGCCACCACCTACACAGGCTACATGCCCTTCTTCGAGGAGGTACATGGCTAAGTCGCCTGAGTTTTCAATTTTTTTGCCGTTAAACGATTTGCCAATATAATAACTTGCATCAGGAAAAATATAAAATGCGCCCTGAGGATCGTTTACTTTCAATCCGGGAATTTGGCGGGCCAGGCCAACCACAAGCTTTTTACGACGTTCGAAAGCTGCGCGCATAGTTTCGACGCACGATTGGTCGCCAGTATATGCTGCCTCAGCCGCTTTTTGAGTTACCGAACACGGACCCGAAGTGTATTGACCTTGCAAGGTGTTACAGGCCGAAGCAATCCATTTAGGAGCGGCAATCCAGCCAAGACGCCATCCTGTCATGGCGTAACCTTTTGATACGCCGTTTACAATCACTACCCATTCGCGAACATTCTCGAACTGGGCAATACTTTCGTGGCTACCACCGTAGTTGATATGTTCGTATATTTCATCGGAAATGATAATGATATTCGGATATTTAGCCAATACGTCAGCCAAACCTTTGAGTTCATCTTTACTATAAACGCTTCCTGTAGGGTTTGATGGCGAACAAAGAATAATGGCTTTGGTTTTCGGAGTGATGGCAGCTTCGAGTTGAGCAGGCGTTATTTTAAAATCCTGTTCGATGCCCGCATAAACCGATACCGATTTGCCGTCGGCCAAGGTTACCATTTCGGGATAACTAACCCAATAAGGGGCAGGGATGATGACCTCGTCGCCTTTGCCGATGATGGCAAGAATGACGTTACATACCGATTGCTTAGCGCCATTGGAACAAACAATTTGTTCGGGTTTATATTCCAATCCGTTTTCTGATTTTAACTTGGCACAAATGGCATTGCGTAAAGCAGGGTAGCCGGGAACGGGTGAATAAAACGAAAAGTTATTATCCACAGCCTGTTTGGCAGCTTCTTTTATGTGGTCGGGCGTGTTGAAGTCGGGTTCACCTACGCTAAGATTAATCACATCGATACCCTGAGCTTTCAGCTCATTACTTTTTTGCGACATGGCAAGCGTTTCCGAAGGGGAAAGCGCAGCCAAACGTTCTGATACTGGAAACATAATTTTGACTGTGTTTTAATTTGTTATTTCGCTACAAAAGTAATCAAAAAAAATCAGATAGTAACAGAATGAAAGTTAAACGCGCTAATTTAATGCAAATCTATTCTTGATTCAGTGTTTTGTGATTAAAGAGTTTGATAAGTCCTGATTGATAAATCGGAATGTTCGCTTCGCTATTATTCCTATCATTCGAAGGGTTTGAAAAGTTTGAAGATTGATTCAGTTGATTCTTTGATAAAGTTTTAATTCTCATTCAAGTTCTTTAATTGACCTGTTAACTTATTCAACTCAATTATCCGATTACTTTCATTTTCGATTCAAGTAATTGTTTGGTACTCTTGTAGCCAAGCTCGAATATTTCGCGTCCTTTGTCAATATCAAAGGTGTCGTAGTTTCCCATGTCAACAGGTTCTATCAGCAAGTCGCACAGTTCTTTGTCATGAATGATATTGGCTTTGAACATAAAATGGTAAGTGCGCGATGCTACGTTTAGAAGCGATAGCTTGTATTCGTCGGCAACAAGTGGACTGGCATTGATACCGATTACTTTATCGCATTCGTTGCGAATGGTGGAGACAGGGAAATTTTTTAAAACACCGCCGTCAACGTAATAGACACCGTTAATTTTTTTGGGTATAAATAGAACCGGAACACTGCACGAAGCCACAATCGGGTCGATCAGATTTCCTTTTTCGAAAACCACACTCTGACCTTTATCCAGGTTGGTGGCTACAACGCGTAGCGGGATATTCAGTTCTTCAAAGGTTTTTGCACGGAGGTTACGGAACATAAAATCCTCGAAAGCGTCAATTCTGAATAATCCGCCATCAGGAATACGGAATTTGGTCATCTGGCGAAAACTAATGTCTTCGAAAAGCTTTGCAATCTCGTCGGGCGTGTAACCATCGGCATATAAAGCTCCTACAATGGAGCCGGCGCTCACCCCCGAAAGTATATCCGGTTTGATGCCCTGTTCTTCGAGGGCTTTTAATACTCCGGCATGACATAAACCCTTGATTCCCCCGCCGCTGAGGGCAATGCCTAATTTATAGGGTTTGTTTGCGATAATGTCAAGAATGTTCATAATTATATTTTGTGTTTGTATTGCCAAAAGCGAGAAGAGATGAAGATGCCGATTTTTTTTTGTAATTAGGGTCAATTCTTTTAACCATCAATTATGCTAATTTATATCTATTGTATGCATCTGCCTTGGTCGAGATTAGGGTAATTTGTGGTTCGCAATTTTTAACTACACCGAATATTTCGAGAACTTAGCCATTACCCTTTCGTAATAGGTTTTTGAAACGGGAATATCGGGTGTATTCATGGCATCCATTTCCAGAAAAATACCTTCTTTGGTTTTACGCAACACTTTTACCTTATCCAGGTTTACGATGTACGAGCGATGGCAGCGTACCAACGGACTGTTTATAGTCAGATTTTCTTCCATCCATTTCAATGAATTACGTATCAGATAATGAGATAGTTTTGACTTATTCAGATAATGTATGGTGGCATAATTGTCGGCGGAATCGACATACAGTAAATTGTCGAGTATGATTGAAATTTTCAACTCGCCTTTTTCGTCGGGAAAAGCTATCAGATTTCGTTTATGAGTTTCAGGTTCGGGTTCTTCTTTCGACAGTTCTTCTAATAAGGTGTTTTTCTCGCGCCACGAGAAATACAACCACGACATGGCGTAAGGCAATAGTAAGATCAGGCTGGTATTAATCGTTGATTGTTGGAAAATCTCAACAAAATCTCTCTCAGCGCCTTTGTCAGGAATGAATTTAGCAAATAATGAATAAAAAAGTGACATGGCAATTATTTCGGATAAAACCCAAACTCCATATTGCCAATAAGTTATCATGTGGGTTTTTGTATAAGAAAGCATGATTAACCTGCTGACAACTACCACAAGCATTCCCACCAGTACAATCAGACTTGAAAAGAAAAAATATTTGAATTCGGAAATGTTCGGATACCAACTACGTGAATTGAAGGGCTGAAATATATTTATAAAGAATAACGCAAAGATAGCCGTGAACAATATCAACTTTGTGATATTGCCTCTTTCGTACAAGTAAGCGGGAATCTTTGTATACATGCTGCTTTGGGGGCCTTAAAATATTTTGATACAAATGTATACTATTCCATTCAAACAAACAACAAACTTTACCCCTGTAAATGTCTTTTTTATCCCTGTAATTTAATTTTTACCCCACATCACGCAATATTATCCCTAAACATCATTCTTTTTACCGATTAATTTGAAAATGTCGGCAAGCATTGTTCTTTTGTAAAATAAAACCACAATGAAAAAAATGAATTATAGTCTTCGTTATCAGGAATTAAACGCAATGTATAAAATGGGTGTTGATACGGATTTGCAAAACTCATCTGTATGCGTCCGACATTTTTCGTTTCATAGTGATCCGATTCCTCAGATGAGCGAAAACACTCCGGAGAATTTATTCAGTGATAAGGTTTCCGAAAACATTAGTTTTGAATATCCCGTGTTTGTTTTGCAAAAAACAAAAAAAATGGATCGTGCCATTTTACTAATGCATGGACTTAACGAGCGTAACTGGAGTAAATACCTTACCTGGGCAGAATATCTTTGCACAGAAACCGGAAGAGCGGTAATTTTGTTTCCCATTGCTTTTCATGTCAATCGTTCTCCAATCAACTGGTCGAATCCACGGATGTTACAATCGATTTATGAATTGCGCAGAAAGCAAAACGGCAATGACCGTTCGTTGAGCTTCGCCAATGTGGCTCTGAGCGAACGCATTTCGCAAAATCCATATCGTTTTTACAGTTCCGGCAGGCAAAGCCTGAATGATATAACTCAATTGATGACCAATATAAAATCCGGCCGGCATCCGTTGTTTGCCGAAAGCACCCGGATTGATGTTTTTGCTTATTCCATCGGGGCTTTTTTATCGCAAATTGCTTTTATGACTAATCCTGACAATTTGTTTGCCGAATCGAAACTATTTATGTTTTGCGGTGGGAGCATCTTCAGTTCAATGTTTGGCGAATCGCGGAGTATCATGGATAGAGTGGCTTTCGATAAATTACTGAAATATTATAAAGAAGATTTTTCAGCGAAAAATGAGTCCGAACAGTACCGCGATAAAGCTTTCGACTCGTTTTACAGCATGATAGTTCCCGAACGAAATGAAAACGAGCGATTGGGTTTTTTCAAAAAAATGGGGTGTCGGCTTGCCGGTATTTCGTTGGTGCGCGATAAAGTAATCCCGTATTTGGGTGTCGAAAAAGCATTGGGTATCGAAAATACAAAATCACGCATCAATTTGCTCGATTTTACATTTGATTACTCGCACGAAAATCCTTTCCCTGTGGGAAAAACAATGGCATACACGGAAGTTAACACGTCTTTTGAGAGGGTTTTTTCACAAGCTGCCGATTTCTTGGCTTAGCGGCTTATAGTTTTACAAAGAAAAAGTGAAGATGTCGATAGTTTTTTATGACTATCGACATTTTTTATAGAAATACAATGAGCCGCTTTCGTCTTTTGGCTATATTTGCAAGTTCATTATTCTTTATAATGACTATCCGCAAAGCGACCTGAATAGTTATGCCGTAGGCATATAATATCGGTAGAAAGACATTTTCACACACATATAACACCCCGTACGGGGTGCAACAAACGAGGGTGGGCGAATAATTCTACCGATATTAA
>JAJFVH010000148.1 GCA_021371875.1 Bacteroidales bacterium | reverse complement strand
ACGGCAATATAATCTTCAATCAATTCGGGATTTATCAATCCGGCATTGCGCAAAACAATTTTCTTTTGTCCTTTGAAAAAAGGTATTTCATTCCAATGAGGGAATTGTTCAAAGCCTTTGCCATATTCAACATGGGCCGTATGATGGTCCCACGATTCAATGCGACAAAGTATTTTCTTTGTATAAAGTTTCCCCGTCGTCAGCCCATCAACAATGCGTACCGCATCTTTTTCGTCCACTTTGCTGTAAATCAGTAATGGTTTTCCGGGTTGATACAAAGTAAGCAAAGGCTCTTCGGCACAAAACCCGAAACAACCGACAGGTTTAATTACACAATCAAAGCCTGTTTCGATGATACGTTTTTGTACAGTGTTGAAAACAATATCTGCTCCGTTTCCGATGCCGCAGGTTCCCACCCCGACCATAATCATGGGTGTTTCGGGAAGAATGCGATAGAGGGTTTGCGATTTTAATATTTGAAGTGTCTGTGGATTCATGGCGTAAAAGATTGAAGTTTGTATCGCTAAAAGCGAGATGAGAGTTTGATTTCTCTAACGATTTCCCTTTCCCCATGGAGGAAGGGCAAAGGGTGAGGTTATTTTATTTTTTTCAGGATTTTGATTAATTTTTGTGAATTGACATAGCTGTAAATCTTGCCATCAACTGCCACAACGGGCGATTGAGCACATTGTCCGAAACAAGCCACGGTTTTGATGGTAAACTCGTTATCGGGCGTAGTAAACGACGACTCATCATCTCCCTCTCCATACTGGCAACCGAGAATCTGCCCCACATCGCCCAGCAATGCCTTGGAGCCTTTGGTATGACAAGCCGTTCCGCGACAAACTACAATAGAATGTTTGCCCTGCGGTTGCAGATTGAAAAACGAATAAAAAGTGGCTACGCTGTAAACCTGAGTATAAGGAATTTTCAGTCTTTTCGAAACTTCGGTCAAAGTTTCTCCGGGAAGGAATTTCAAAGGATGGGCTTCCTGCACTTCTTCTAAGGTAGTCAGTAACACGCCGGGCTTACCTTGGTGTTTTTCTATGATTTCATCGAGCACATCGCCCGATACGGCTGTTGAACGAAACTTATCCATAAAACTATTAAGTTTTTAGTTATTGATGTCCGGACAAAAATCAGAAAGCAGTGAATTGATTTATAAATTTCAATTCGATCTAAGGTTGAAAATTCAATTTTTTGGAGATTGAATCTTATATGCAACAAAAATACTAAATTAAAAACAGATAATCACAAATATTTAGGTTTATTTAAAGAAAAATTTCTTTAATTGGAAAAATAATAAGATTGATTGTTTTTTTGGAGAGATACTACTCATCTATTTTGGGTTTGCACACCCAAATACTCACTTCGTAAAGTAAATAAAGCGGAAAAGCGACTACAAGCATGGTGAAAGGATCGGTGGTAGGTGTAATAACCGCGGCAAGAATAAGAATAACAACAAGCGCATAACTTCGCGCGGCACGCAATGTTTGCCGGGAGATAATGCCGAGCCGGGAAAGGAAGTAAGCCAGCACGGGCATTTCGAACATCAAGCCCATCGAAAAAACAAGAATATACAAAGTGCTGAGGTAAGATTGCACCGAAATTTGATTGGGAACAAGCGCTGAAATTTGATAAGTTCCCAGGAATCTTATGGTCAAAGGAAATATCAGGTAATAACTGACAACTGCGCCCAAATAAAATAAAAAGGACGAAGCTAAAAATACCAATCCTACACTTTTACGTTCGTTTGGATAAAGCGCCGGTGCAATAAATCGCCAGATTTCATAGAGCAGATAAGGAACTGAAAGCACCAAAGCAATGGTAAAAGAAGCGCTGATATGAGAAATGAATTGTCCCGAAATGTCTATGTTAATCAGTTGTATATTAAAATCTTCCGGACAAAAATTAGGGGAATTGAGCATAAGTGCAAGTTTACACAACCCCCGGTAAATGATAAAATCTGAACTGAGCGGACGAAAAATGATTTCTGTAAACAAAAAATCTTTGAAACCGAATAATATTATGACCAGAACCACCAAGACGGCAAGTATCCGTATGATAGTCCACCGCAATACTTCGAGATGTTCCCAAAAAGTATTGCTTTCGGGCGTTGTTTTCGGTTTAAAAAGACTCATGCTACGAAGGGCCTCATTTATTTTCTTCCGTCTTCTTATCGTCCTCGCCCTTTATTTCGTTTTCCATGTCTTTCATACCTTTTTTGAACTCGGTTACGCCTTTGCCAAGTCCGCGCATAAGTTCAGGTATCTTTTTCCCCCCAAAAATTAATAAAACTACCAGGGCGATAAGTAAAATTTCCGGCATCCCAAGTGAGAATAAAATGATTAATGTTTGCATATTGCTTGATTGTGTTGATTGGTTACTCTACCGTGTTGATTATGTTGAAACTATGTATTGTTTGATTAACTAAGTCAGAATCCGAAATCATCCACTTTCACATCCTCTACTTTTTCTTTCTTGATTTCTACGATATTATGACTGGCTATTCCTTCTACATAAATGGCTTTGTACGGCATTGCCGGGCAAATATATTCGCAACCTCCGCAGCCGACACATATTTTTGTATTGATATGGGGAATGGTTAACCCATTTTTATAGGGAATCATACTTACTGCCTGAGTCGGGCAATGTTCTGAACAAGCTCCGCAACTGGTGCCATCGGTATGCACAATACAGTTTTCGAGGATAAACTGCACCTGACCCATTTGGATCACGTGTTTTTGTTCCATGGTAAGCGGCAAAAGTGCGCCACTCGGACAAACATCGGAGCATATCGTGCAGTCGTAATTACAAAAACCCTTTTCAAAACTCAGCATGGGCTGCATAATGCCTCCCAAACCATATTCGGTGAAAGCAGGTTTAATTACATTTGATGGACATTTACTCACGCAAAGATGGCAGGAAGTGCATTTATCGAGTAAATGATCGGCGCTTGTAGAACCTGGAGGGCTGATAGCTATTGTTCTCTTTGCCTGGTTTTTTGAAGTTTTAATCAGTTTACTGTCGGCAAAAACCTGTGTGGCGGCAAGCCCGGTAACACCCACCGCCATCATAAATCTGCGTTTCGATTCGTCGATTCCGTTTGCGTTTTGTTGAACCGGTTTTTGTGCAGGATAACTGAATTTCATGGCTTTTTGCGAACAAACTTCAAGACAATCGAAACAATTGATACAACGGCTGTAATCAATTTCGTGCGACTTTGTATCGATGCACGATGCTTTACATTTACGGCCACATGAACCGCAAGAGTTGCATAAATTTTCGTCAATGCGGATTTTAAAAAGAGAATAACGGCTTACAAAACCCAACACAGTACCGACCGGACAAATCGTGTTGCAGTAAATACGTCCGTTTATCCAAGCCAGATAACCGATAGTCAGTAAAGTAACAAGCGCAATAACCAACGACGAAATACTTGCCACATACACTCCCACTTTATAAAATGTATTGTTGCCAAATTGTGTAAAAATACTTTCGAGCAAATTATTTCCTGCCAGATAAGCCGGTTTTAAAACATGAACGGTTATTCGTCCGAAAGCACTGTAAGGATCGAGCAAACCTATCAGAAAAGTAAAACCGAACAAGAAAGCAATCAATGTTACACCAACAACCGACCACCGCAAAACAGTTTGCGCTTTACTAAATTTGAAACGTTTCTTTTTCTGGAAACGCTTTGCCAGCCGGTTTACAATATCCTGATAAACGCCCATGGGACATATAGAAGAACAATAAACACGACCAAACAACAGTGTAAGCGCCAATAAGCCTACAAGGACATCAATATTCAAAGCTAATAAAGCCGGGATAACCTGAATTTTGGTTAAAGAGTGAAAACCTTGCGGCATAAACCCTGCAAAATCGAGGAAATAAAGCGTTATCAGCGCAAATAATGTTACCGAAACAACTATACGTATTTTTCTGAGCATAATAATTAAATACCCCCGTTCCAGATTGGGGGTTAAGATTACCAAGATAATGAAAACTGCATTTAAACTTTCAAACTTTCCTGCTTTATAGTCTGCCTAAATCCCTCTGTTTAAGGGGGTCGGCTTTTACATCTTTATTTTTTTTACATTCAATTTATCAATGTCCATAGTTCCGAGATTGAGTGCCTGCGCTTTGGCTAAATGCCCTACCGACTCGAGCGGCATATCGCGTACCTGATTGAAGAAAGATGTTGCAGCTGTATCAATGGCTACAATGTTCTGCGAAATGAAAAGGCCTTTCGACAGTACTACATCGGCTTCCGATTTACCTCTCGGTCCGTTGGTCTTCATCAATCGGTATGCATCAACCACATTCAAAACAGCCGCTTTTTCGAGGGTGCAAATATCGGCAATACATTGTTGCAAGTCATGGCTGTGAAAAAAGCCCCTGTCCCAAACGATTCCCATGTGGTTTTTCATGGAGATGGACATTTTGGCTCCGCCATGATTTTTCAACACAGGCACGTTAATCCACACATCACTGTCGAGAATAGCTTCGTGTATTTTGGCCGACTTCAGGCTTTTGCCTTTAGGCAATGAAACAGTACGGTAATACGATTCCTCGTGGGCAGGCACTACCTTGGCTCCTGCAGCTTTGGCGGCCGCTTCGATACCGCTGTTGGCATAACATTTACGCCAGTCGTCGCAGGTATGGTCGAACACAACGACTTCTTTTGCACCTGCTTTTATACATTGTTGGATAATTTCAGCAACCAGATCAGGATTAGTGTTTCCGGCAAGTTCGGGTTTCTTATCCCAGCCGATATTCGGCTTCACCACTACTTTGTATCCTTTTTTTACAAATTTAGCCATGCCTCCCATCTCGGCAATTCCTTTGCGGAACATGGCAACAGGTTCGCCACCCATTACGGCAACGAGATCGTAAGCGCTTGCTGCTGGCGCTGGGGCAGCATTAAAATGTTGAGTCATCAATGTCATGGCGCCGCTTTGTTTAATCGTCAAAGTTGCACCGGTTAAGGCCAATGCTTTTAAAAAGTTACGTCTATCCATAGGTAATATTTATTTTGCGTTTCGTGATATCGACTAATATATTGAATGAAATAAATAGTCGTTAATAACTCAATCAACAATTCAGTTCTTTTAAGCCTCTATTGGGGGCATTGACTAAATTATCCACGGAAACCGAAAGCAGGTTTCGTTAAAAAGGGCATAATCGGCATTTCCGTTGACGGCAAAAGTTTTAATTAGTTTTGCTTCTTTCATGAGTTCTTTAGCCAAATTAATTGTTGAACCGGTTTTGATCCGATCGTCGACCAACAAAATTTTTTTATCCTTAAAATCAAAATCGATGGGACATAACAACTGCGGTTGATCAAACTTCGGTTGCTGGTTGGCATCCCGCAGATTGATTTTAATGATCTGAAAATCAATATTCAAGCGTTGATTAATGATGCCTGCCGGAACAATTCCGCCATTGGCAATGGCAACAATAATGTCGAACGCTTCATCGATCTCTATGTTGATGAAACGCTCCATCACTTCCGAAAAACTCTTTTGATTCATTTGATTCTCACTGTTTTGCAGTATTATTTTATTGCCATAATAGCATCCGATTGTTTTCAATTATATTTTTTCAGGGAGGAACACACAGATTAAATGCAGGTGCATTTAATTAGGGTCTAAAAAATGTCATAAGTGTTTTTTGTCAAAACATAATATTTCAACAAGCAGAACTATTTTTTCAGATTTTGGAAATGGCTCTCAAAACGGCATAACCACCGAAGAGCTGTATCAACATGCCCGGGAAACCCATACGGAAATCCTGCATGGCGGCACCGAAGTCCTGAAGGATTATCCACTCAATCCCGCTTCCGATAAGCTGATAAGCAACTATTGACAAAAATATCCCTAATAGGTTTATTTTACCGAAATATTGGGCGGCAACTCCGGCAGCGGTTGCCAGCAATGCCGATTTTACAAGAATAACGGGAAGAACTGCCATGAATGGCATTCCGAAAAGCAAGCTATTGAGCACCGGCGACAAAACCGCCGTAAGCAAACCTACACGGATACCGTATTTATAGGCAGCAATAAGTGTGAAAAAATAAATGGGCAGCAAAGTGGGACCGCCATTCGGAATGAAATGTACCAATTGCGGCAGGATTAAATTGCCGGCAATAAAAATTGTAGCGAACAGGTAAGTTCTTACCGATTTAAAATCGTAAGTGTAGAGTTTTGCAGTTGTTGCCATAGCTTTATATGATAATTTGATTTTGAAATTACATTATATTTGATCTTTCAATTAAAAACAGTTGTGAAAATATTAAAGCACAAATTTATACAAAAATCAATGAAAATACGTGAGTTTAGTGTTTTTTTATATTAAAAAACCCAGTTAAGATTCAATTTCTTTTCAAACGGCGTTTAAATATATTTTTTTGAAAAAAAATGAAGAGCCTGGGCATAGAAACAATAGGCAATTCTATGGGATAAAGGAACCAACGGTCATGACATTTTTTTCTTTTATGATTATCCGCAATGTGTCCTAATTTATATTTCGGTGCGCTGCACCTTTGTGCTTTTTCTGCTTGTATTTTCTACCAATATATCGGGACTCTGTCCCTTTGTTGGCAGGTGCAGCGCACCGAAATATATTATTTGAAAC
>JAJFVH010000130.1 GCA_021371875.1 Bacteroidales bacterium | reverse complement strand
AACAAACAAACGAATAATGCTGATTTAATGAGCATTGCACCAAATCCAATTTCGGAAGCATCGACAATCAATATTAATTTACCCGAAAAATCCACAGTATCAATTAAAATTACAGATAGCAACGGAATAACAAATTTTATAACTGCCATGTTGTTGTCCGGATGTTTGTTTATTGGGTGCAACAACAAAAACGAAAACTTAAAAGCTCTTTCGCAGATAGAAGTGAAAGCACAACCTAAACAAGCTGCGACAAGCGAAACACAAGCAGCAAAAACAGTGTTTACGGGTGACGATATTGTTTCGTACAATGGGAAAACGGGCGAGATACAATTCAAACAAAATGTACTTTCTCAAAAAAACCAAGATCCTCCAGATACAGATGGATCATTGGACTTCTATGTTAAGGACCAATTTTTATTTTCCCTCTATTACAGGATTATTTCTAGTATCGATAATGGTTTTTACAGCGTGCCTTTAATATATCATAGCTTTCTTGATGATAAATATGATAAATATTATATTGTAGATGGTTATCCTTGGGGAATAACTATTGATGAGAGCGCAAGAGCAAGAACAGTTCAAGCTGGTTCGGTAGAACAAATTAGAAAGGCAAATGCAGAAAAAATACTGTCCGGTTGGAGACTGTTTGTTGATGAATTGAAGAAAGAAGGTAAATATATAGAAAATTAATTTTGTACAACTTGAAATCAAAAAGCGGAACAACACAAACAAATGTTCCGCTTTTGTCTAAATTAAAAATTTCTACAATAATGAAAACAATAAAATTTATAACCGCCATGTTGTTGTCCGTATGTTTGTTCATTGGGTGCAACAACGAAAACGAAAATGTAAAAGCGCTTTCGAAGATAGAAGTGAAAGCGCAACCTGAACAAGCTGCGACAAGTGAAACACAAGTTGCAGAAAATACGTCACCCGACACAGAGATAGTGTTTACGGGTGACGAAATTGTATCGTACAATGGAAAGACTGGCGAAATAATATTAATATTCAAAAATACCGAAAATCCGTTAGCTGTTTTAAGACATTTTAATGATAAATTAGAATTTTACAGAAACGAAACATTTTTGTTCTCTTTGAAATCAAAAATTGTTTCGGATATTGAAAGTGCTGTGTATAATGAACCCGTTTTGCATTATAGTACTCTTGAAGGTGATAAATATTATATCAGAGATGGTTATCCTTGGGGAATAACTCTTGATGAGAGAGTTGCTATGGGAACAAACAGTGAACGTAAGACAAATGCAGAAAAGATACTGTCCGGTTGGAGACTGTTTGTTGATGAATTGAAGAAAGAGGGTAAATATATAGAAAATTAATTTTGTAATTCATTAAAATCGAGCAGGGAGGGAATATAACAAATAAGGTTGCTGCAAAATTTGCAGCAACCTTATTTGTTTTTAATCAATGGATATTAAGCGTTTTACGTCCTATACTTTAAATATCAATACGCCGACTCGAACTGCTGCAGGAACCGCACATCGTTTTCGGAGAACATGCGCAGGTCTTTTACCTGATATTTCAGGTTGGTAATGCGTTCCACTCCCATACCGAATGCATAACCCGAATACACTTTAGAATCAATACCACAGTTTTCTAACACGCTGGGGTCTACCATGCCGCAACCCAGAATTTCGACCCAACCGGTATGCTTGCAGAACGGACATCCTTTGCCGCCGCATATATTGCACGAAATATCCATTTCGGCGCTTGGTTCGGTAAAAGGGAAATAAGATGGACGCAGACGAATTTGAGTCTCTTCGCCAAACATTTCCTTGGCAAAATACATCAAGGCTTGCTTGAGGTCAGCGAACGAAACATCTTTATCGATATAAAGTCCTTCCACCTGATGGAAAAAACAATGGGCGCGGTACGAGATGGCTTCGTTGCGGTAAACACGACCGGGGAATACCATGCGGATAGGCGGTTTTTGAGCGGACATAACGCGCGTTTGCACCGAGGAAGTGTGGGTTCGCAAGATAATATCAGGGTTTTGTTCGATAAAAAAAGTATCCTGCATATCACGGGCCGGATGTTCGAGCGCGAAGTTTAATGCGCCAAACACGTGCCAGTCATCTTCAATTTCAGGACCTTCGGCGATGGTGAAACCGATACGTGAGAAAATTTCGATGATTTCGTTTTTGGTTAACGAAAGCGGATGGCGCGTCCCGAGTTTCAACGGATCGGCAGTGCGTGTCAGGTCGGTTTTTTCTTCAGGCGAAGCAGCATTGGCAAAGGCGTCTTTCAACTCGTTTATTTTATCCTGAGCCGCGTTTTTCAACTCGTTAAGCATTTGACCGACTTCGCGTTTCTCCTCGTTGGCTACGTTACGAAAATCGTTGAAAAGCTCTGATATCTGGCCTTTTTTACTTAAATACTTAATACGTAATGTCTCCAACTCATCCGCATTAGCAGCCGCCATACGGGATATTTCTTCCTTTAGTTCGTTTATCCGACTTTTCATTTTTTATCTTGGATATTATTACTGTAAAAAAGCTATTTTACAGCTGTTTACATCTTCATTTATAAGCTTTTGCAATTTTATATGAAAGTGCAAAAGTAATCAATTTTCCTCAAAAATCAGCGCCTCGAAAAAAAATATAGTTACAAAACCATTTTTATCTGAATTTTAGCTTATATTTGTCAATCGCAAAATTGAAAAGGCTTATGTACACACAGAATATCCTCCAATTTTTAAAAGACCTTAAAGAAAATAACAACAGGGAATGGTTTGCAGCAAACAAAGAGTGGTACGACCTTGTTAGAACAGAGTTTGAAGAAATAAGCAAGGCGCTGATTCTTGAAATTTCAAAATTTGATGATGACATCAAAAATGTAGAAGTTAAAGACTGCGTTTTCCGCATTTATCGCGATATAAGGTTTTCGCAGGATAAAACGCCGTACAAAACACATTTTGGAGTCTTTGTGGCTTCGGCGGGAGGTCGTAAAAGCCAACGGGGCGGTTACTATATTCAACTTGACCCGGAGGGAAGCTTTCTCGGGGCAGGTGTGTGGTGTCCACCGCCGGCTTTGCTTAAAGCTTTGCGTCAAAGCGTTTATGATAATATTGACGAACTGAACGAAATCAGGGAGAGCGCTGATTTTAAACGGTATTTCGATTCGTTTTACGATGAAGAGAAACTGAAAACTGTTCCCGCAGGCTTTCCGAAAGATTTTTCCGATGCCGAATTGCTGAAGCTGAAACATTATCTGGTAGAATATAAGTTGGATGAAAATATTTTAAATTCGACCGATTTTGTGCAGAAAACGGCTGAAATTTTAAAGTGTGCCCATCCCCTGAATAAATTTCTCAATTACACGGTCGATGAGGTAATCTGATAAAACATCTTCTCTTAACGAAACAAACAAATTAGTTGAATATATATGATACTTGACACCTTAAAAAACGGAAGGAAATACGCTTCGGTACATCCATTATTTAAGAAGGCTTTTGATTATTTACAAAGTGTTGATCTGGCGGCGTTGCCTGTAAGTAAAATTGAACTGCAAGGTTCCGATTTAGTGGTGAATGTAGTGGATATAACTGGAAAAATGCCCGAAGATGCCCGTATGGAAACGCATAACAACTTTATTGACATTCAGGTGCCTGTTGGAGCTGCTGAAACTATGGGCTGGATTGCCGGCGAAAAACTTGTGCAGGTTACTAATCCTTACAATGCCGACAAAGATATTACTTTTTTTGCGGATAAAGCCACAAACTTTATTCATGTTCATCCTTACGAATTTGCAATTTTCTTTCCCGAAGATGGGCACCAACCGGGAATTGCCGAAGGAACATACAGAAAAATAATAGTGAAGGTGAGAGTGTAAACCTTTGTTTTTTTTATTTGTCATCAATAAAACTAAATATATCCTGATAAACCAGGGGAAATTATAGAGTTCGGGAAATTTCGAGTAATAAATTTGCAGAAAACTTGAGTATATGAATATCCTGCCTATTGTTAAATCCGATCCTTATCTTGCGCCTTTTGCCGATGCAATTTACGGACGGTACGAATATTTTAAAGAAGTTGAAAAAAAATTAAGGGGCGAAACCCAAACTTTGTCCGATTTTGCTACCGGATATTTATATTTTGGTTTGCACCGACTCACCGATGGTTGGGTTTTCAGGGAATGGGCTCCGAATGCTACGGCTGTTTTTCTCATTGGTGATTTTAATAACTGGCAACGACACCCCGATTATCAACTGAAGAAAATGCAAAACGGGATTTGGGAAATCCGGCTTCCCGATTATGCCATGGCTCATTCGCAGTTGTATAAATTGTTGATAGAATGGGACGGTGGTAGTGGCGAACGTATTCCTGCCTGGACGCGCAGGGTGGTACAAGACGAGCAAACCAAGATATTCAGTGCGCAGGTTTGGAATCCCATTCAGCGCTATAGTTTTAAAATTAGAAAATTTAAACCACAGACAGAGCCGCTTCTGATTTACGAATGCCATATCGGCATGTCGGGCAAAGAAGAAAAAGTTTCGACCTACGAAGAATTCCGTACTTCGGTTTTGCCAAGAATAGCCCGTGCCGGATATAATTGCATTCAAATCATGGCCATACAGGAACACCCGTATTACGGTTCGTTCGGTTATCATGTTTCCAGTTTCTTTGCTGCATCTTCGCGTTTCGGAACTCCCGAGGAGTTGAAACATTTGATTGATGATGCACATGGGCTGGGAATTGCTGTTATTATGGATATAGTTCATTCTCATGCAGTACGTAACGAAGTGGAAGGATTGGGACGTTTTGATGGCACTCCTTATCAATATTTCCACGGAGGTTCAAGGCGCGAACATCCGGCATGGGATTCGCTTTGCTTCGATTATGCAAAACCGGCTGTACTTCATTTTTTGCTTTCAAACTGTAAATTCTGGCTCGAAGAATACAAGTTCGATGGTTTCCGTTTCGATGGCGTCACCTCCATGTTGTTCCGGAGTCATGGTTTAGGGGAGGATTTTACCGGTTACCAGTCGTATTACAACATGAACCAGGATGGTGATGCAATATGTTATCTCACTTTGGCCAATAAACTGATACATGAAGTTAATCCTAACGCCATAACGGTTGCCGAAGAAGTAAGCGGAATCCCGGGATTAGCATCGGCGGTTGATGATGGCGGTATCGGATTCGATTATCGCATGGCAATGGGAATTCCCGATTTTTGGATTAAAATGATTAAGGAAGTAAAGGATGAAGACTGGAAAGTCGGGAATATTCTTTGGGAATTAACTAACAGACGGGCTGATGAAAAAACGATCAGTTATGCCGAAAGTCATGATCAGGCTTTGGTGGGCGACAAAACCATTATTTTCCGTTTGATAGATGCCGAAATGTACTGGCACATGCAGCGTGGCGACAATACTTTTATGGTCGACCGGGGAATAGCCTTGCATAAAATGATCCGGCTTATCACGGCAACCACCATAAATGGCGGTTACCTTAACTTTATGGGCAATGAATTCGGACATCCCGAATGGATTGATTTTCCGCGCGAAGGCAATGGCTGGTCATACAAATATGCCCGCAGGCAATGGGATTTGGTGGATAATAAAGATCTGCTGTATCATGCTTTGGGTGAATTTGACCGGTCTATGATCGAGCTGATTAATTCTGTTCCGCAATTCAATCAACTATCCATTGATAAATTATGGGATAATGAGGGAGATAAAGTTTTGGCATACCAACGTGGCGATTTGATTTTCATTTTCAATTTCAATGGCGTTAAATCGTTCAGCGATTACGGCATTCTTGCTGACAAAGGTTCGTATAAAGTTATTTTAAACACCGATGAATCATTATATGGCGGTTTCGATTTGATTGATGAAAGCGTTGTACACATCACCTTGCCTGAACCGAAAGATCCTTCAGGTAAAGAATGGTTGATGCTGTACATTCCCGCACGAACTGCTTTTGTGCTTAGAAAACAGTAGGAGATATTCAACTTAATAAAAAAACTGCAATTCTTGATAAATAGTGCTTGAAAGAAAACTCAGTGTTTGATAAGAAAATGTCAAGGTCAAGGCGCACGAAACAGCAAAAACACGGAGTTTACTCGTGTAAATGGGTAGTTTTTGATGTGAATGCAACGCAGAGACTGGCGTTTTCTTGCAAACACTAAATATAAGGGTTGTGGTTTTTTGTTTGTGCTAATAATTAATCTCGAAGGCGATTAAATCATTCTGTTTTTTAAAAACTCATTAAATGCTTCTTTATACGAATCCGAAACTGGTACATGTGTTTTTCCAAAAATAATCCGGTTCCGATCCACCACTTTTATTTTATCTGTTTGCACAATAAACGAGCGATGAACACGTAAAAACTGATTTTCGGGTAACATTTCTTCCATGGCCTTCATGGTAATATGGGTCACAATCGGTTGTGTTTCGTTTTCCATGTAAATTTTCAGATAATCTTTCAATCCTTCGATATACAAAATTTTATGGAGTTCCACCTGGATAAGCCGGTAATCGGACTTTACAAAGATACAATCTTTGCCTTTTTTTTCGGTTTCGCCGTTTGCTTGCAAATTTAGTTGGCACCATTGTACGGCTTTATTGGCAGCTAAGAGAAATTCGGCGTAACTGAAGGGTTTCAATAAGTAATCGAGCGCATTTACACGGTAACTTTCAATGGCATATTGTTGAAACGCAGTAGTAAATATAATTCTTGTTTTTTCGGGCACTATTTTAGCAAACTCCATTCCTGACAGTTCAGCCATTTGAATATCCAGAAACAACACATCCGGTGGCGTTGATTGCACTGCCGATGTTGCTGAAATGGCAGACGAAAATTTCCCTGTCAATTTTAAAAACGGAGTTTTATTCACATAACTTTCGAGCAGTGCAAGTGCCAAAGGTTCATCGTCGATAATAAAGCAACTGAGTATCATAATTCGGTTATTGTATTGAGTGGTATTTGTAGCTCGGATACAAAAGTATTGCCTTCGTGTTCGGTGCTTAAAATATGATGGTGGGGATAAAGTATTTCCAACCTGCGTCTCAGGTTCTCCAACCCAATGCCTGTGCCGCTTTTATCGGTTTCATCTTTTGGAAAATAGCTGTTTCGTATGGAGCAAATCAATTGTTTCTCATTCATGGTGTGAATATCAATATGAATAAAAGAGCTTCCGCTGGGACTGATTCCGTGTTTAAATGCGTTTTCTACCAAAGCGATAAATAGCATAGGTGCAACCGTTTTGCCGGCACCCGAAGCGATATTTATATCCATTTTAACGTCTATCTCGGGTGTCAGCCTTATGCGCATCAAGTCCACGTAATTTCGTATAAAATCTACTTCGCGCTCTAAGGGAACAAAATTTCCGTTATTTTCATAAAGAACATACCGAAGCAGTTTACTAAGTTCAAGTACAGTAGTTTGCGCTTGTTCAGGACTAAAGGCAATCAGTGCGTAAATATTATTGAGCGTATTGAAGAGAAAATGCGGATTGATTTGTTGACGTAAGTTTATAAGCTCCGCTTCACTGCGTTTTTTTTCCTCTTCCTGATATTCCGCCTCCATTTTGTACCATTTTCCGGTCATTTTCACTGCGATGCTCAATCCGGCTGTCAGTAAAAGCGATATGAAATCACGCAACAGGAAGAACAACGTGTTAGGCATTAGCGGTGGAGGCATATTGTTATTTTTCATTGGAACCGGAACATTTGCTTCGTTCCAGAAATGCACTGCTAAGCCGACAGCTAAGATCAGAAAAATGTTGTAAAGAATAAATTTTCCAGTTTGTTTCCGAAACAAAAACCGTTCAATCAATACAAAAAAATTCAGGTAAAAAACTGTCATTAATGATGCGACTACCAACCCGTGATGCAGCAGCCTGTCCCAAATATCCGTGTCGGTATTTTTCCAAAAAATCAGAAAAGGTAAGCCTAATATCAAACCCCAAGCGGTGATGTGGATAAGAAGTTGAAGCGTATTTTTATTCTGAGTCTGTTTCATATTGAAATTATTGTTTTTTAAGGTTCTCGTTGTGGAAATGAGAACTTATCCCGTCTAACGAAACTTTTACAAAATTTGTCGAATGTTTCACAAAGATAAATAATAGTTTCGGGTTTTCTGTTTTGATTTATCCGCATTTGGTGATATAAATTGTTATCAATTACGGATTTCTATCATTATTCGTATCGGATTGCCTCAATCGGATCGAGTTCTGCCGCTTTTTTTGCGGGATACCACCCGAAGAAAACGCCGGTAATGGTACATACGCCAAAGGACAAAATAACAGAATACCATTGAATGGAAACAGGCCATGACAATGCGAATTTCACAATAAATGATGTGCCGATGCCCAAAATAACACCGATAATACCGCCGGTGAAACTTAGTATGACCGCTTCAATTAAAAATTGGGATAAAATGTCCCGTCCTTTGGCACCGATGGACATTCGTAGCCCGATTTCACGGGTACGTTCCGTCACGGAAACATACATGATATTCATAATGCCGATACCTCCAACTAATAACGATATTCCGGCGATACAAGCAAGCAGAATGGTTAATGTGTTGGTTGTTGAAGTCATCATGGAACTGATTTCTTCTTGCGACCGGATATTAAAATCATCGTCATCAGTGGTTTTGAGCTTATGATTGGTACGCAAAATCTGCGTCACTTCATCCATAGCCTGATCAGTCATTTTTTCGGAAACCGACGAAGCAAAAATGCCTTGTATGTACGTAATTGCCAACACTCTTTTCTGAACAGTGGTGTAAGGCGCCAGCACAATATTGTCCTGATCCATTCCCATGCTGTTATACCCTTTTTCTTTTAATGTCCCGATAATGGTAAACGGAATCTTATTGAACCGGATTACTTTGCCAATCGGGTCATCTCCGTTCGGGAAAAGATTTTTTGTGATCGTTTTCCCAACAATACAAACTTTAGCCGCCGCAGCAATTTGTTGGTCGCTGAAAATAGTTCCATCATCAATACTTAGTTTCCGGATGTCCAGATAAGCCTGATTTACCCCCGAAAGGGAACCAGGGTAGTTGTTGGGTCCGAAAATAAATTGTCCGCTACTGCTTACTGTTGGCGAACAGGCTGTAATATAACGGGTTTTATCGCGTAAAGCGTAATAATCCTCCAATTTGAGTGTCTGCATGTCATCGCTACTCTGACGGACTCCGCCACGCATTTCGGCGCCCGGTTGAATCATAATCATGTTGGAACCCATTTCCGATATTTGCGACCGGATACTTTCTTTGGATCCTTGTCCGATAGCCAACATGGTAATAACCGATGCAACACCGATAATCACTCCCAACATGGTGAGAAAAGCTCTCATCTTGTTGTTGCTGAGTGCCCTGAACGATATTTTTATTAAATTACCTATATTCATTTAGCTTCTTATTTTTCTCCAAAGCGAGATTTATAAATTACGTTTATTTCTCTGTAATGATGATTTATACTTAGTTATTTACTTTGGATTTTTATGATTTAATCTTCTTGTTTAGGTAAACTATCCAACATCTTTTGTGCTGATTCTATGTGTTCGTTCAAACCATCTTTTATAATCTTCCCATCCCGTAATACAATATTCCGGCTGGTAAAAGCCGCTAATTCAGGGTTGTGGGTAACAAAGATAATTGTCCGTCCGTCCCTGTGTAATTCCTGAAGAAGTATCATAATTTCGAAAGCAGTTCGGGTATCGAGATTCCCGGTAGCTTCGTCGGCGAGGATTAAAACAGGATCGTTTACCAATGCGCGTGCAATGGCCACCCGTTGTTGCTGTCCGCCGGACATTTGGTTCGATTTATGATTTAACCGGTCACTCAACCCGACAGCTTCCAATGCTTTTTTTGCTTTTTCGTGCCGCTCTTTCATATTAAATGCCGGATTGTAAAGCAAGGGTAATTCCACATTTTCTAATGCTGTGGTTTTAGGAAGCAAGTTGTAAGATTGGAATATAAATCCGATTTTACGGTTGCGAATGGTAGAACGCTCGTTTTTACCCATCGAACTGACGGGGATATTATCGAGGAAATACTCCCCTTCGGTGGGTGTATCTAAACATCCAAGTAAATTCAACAGTGTGGATTTGCCGGATCCGCTCGCCCCCATGATGCTTACAAACTCTCCCTCTTTGATAGAAAATGAAACTCCACGCAATGCGTGAACGGTTTCTTCTCCTACCTGAAAGTATCGTTTAATATTTTCTAATCGAATAATTGATCTATCATTCATATTAAATAGGTTTTATTTGGCGCGTTGTTGTCTTTCAGCTCCAGGACGCTTTGGCATAAAAGGGCTGTTTGATGAGGAAGAGTCTTCGGCAAAATCTTCAGAACCTAAGGTCTTCACATCGAGAACAATTATATCTTTATCGGTCACACCTGAAGTAATTTCGGTATTGATCCCATCGGTATCCCCGATTCTGATCCGTTTATTAGTGATATTCTTACCATTTTCTTCCCAGATTATTTTTTCGTTTTCATTCAGGTTGTGATAGATGTCGGGATTTTCCTGTACAGTAAATCCGTTGTTTTTCATAGCTTCTGTATTTGGTTTAAAGTTCAGGGCTTTGTTGGGGATAGTCTGAACATTGTTTTTTTCTAAAGTAAAAATAGTGATATTTGCTGTTAAACCTGGTTTTAGTTTCAATGTAGGGTTGGGCGCATTCACGATCACTTCATAAGTTACTACGTTTGAAGTCGTTGTTGCCTTCAGCCGGACTTGCGTAACCTCACCATCAAAAACATCGTTAGGATAGGCATCTACAGTAAATGAAACGCGCTGACCTACTTGTACATTGCCTATATCGGCTTCGTCCACATTAGCCACCACTTGCATTTTGGTTAAGTCGTTAGCTATTGTAAACAGTGTTGGCGTACTGAAACTGGCAGCTACGGTTTGTCCTTCTTCCACAGCTCTGGAAAGTACCACTCCATCGATGGGAGAATAAATTGTGGCATAACCCAAGTTGGTTTTTGCTCTGGACAAATTTGACAAATTCATTTGATAGGTCGATTCGGCTGTCTGGTAATTATATAAAGCCGTCTCGTAATCGGTATCGCTGATCAGGTTTTGGTCGTGAAGCTCCTTGGCCCTGTCGTAGTTTTTCTTTTGATATTCGTATTGTGTTTTGCTGGCTTGCATTTGCAGTTCTTCCGATTTATAGGTCGATTCAAGAGTCGTTTTGTCTAACTCAGCCAGAATCTGTCCTTTTTTTACCACTGAATTAAAATCGACATATATTTTAGAAATAATCCCGGAAACCTGTGTACCTACTTCCACTTCGGTAATTGGTTCAATGGTTCCGGTGGCTGTTACCGATGTGCTGATTTTATTGGTGGACAGTTTTGTGGTTTCCAATCGAAAGCCATCCTTTGGTGATGATTTCAGGAAAAAGTGCAAGCCGAAAGCCAACACGACAAGGCCTATAGCACAGTAGATGATTATTTTTTTCTTTTTCATTTTTATGGAAATTATAGAAGTTTCTTATTTGATTTCAACGGGCATATCCTGATAAATATTCAGTAATTGTGTATTCATGATGCTCATGTATTTGGCCTGAAGCATACTTTGTTGGGCTGCCAGTAGATTGTTTTTTTCGGTTAATAATTCTAAGGTGTTTTTCATCCCGAGGTTGTATTGTTGTTCTACCAATTTATAACTGGTTTGCAGAGCTTTCACTTTCTCTGCTGCTGCTGCGTACTGGCTTTGTGCCGATATGGCATCCTGATAAACTGATTCAATTTCTTTCAACAAGTTTTTTTCAGCATCAATCAGATTCAGTTGGGAATTCTTTTCTTCCAGCCGGGCTTTTTCAACCGTTGATTTGGTTTCGCGATTGTTGAAAATAGGAATGCTTACCGAAAGTCCGATACCTTCATTCAATCCGTTTTTCAGTTGTTCGTTAAAATTATAATCCGAAGAGGACGAATGATTAGTTCCGGCGCTGGCGTTGAGGTTAACGGTGGGTAAATAACCCGCTTTTGCCTTGGAGGTTTCCAATGCGGCAATTTGAGTGTTGATACGGCTGCTTTTCAGTTGCGGCATTACGGTTAAGGACGTTTCGTAAATCGATTGCAAACTGGGCAACGGCTTGAGTATATCTGTTTCGTCAAGGGCAGGGATGGAAATGTTCATATCTTCGTTCACTGTCAGTTCCAATAATTGTTTTAATGCCAGTTTGTTGGAACTAAGGTTGTTTTCCGATACCACCAATTGATATTTGTCCGAGCTGAGTTGGGATTCCAATTGCGCCAGATCGGCTTGCGAAATGCTTCCTGCTTTTAATAAACTTTTGCTGCGGGTTAGTTGGTAGGTGGAAACATCAAGGGTCGCCTGATTGATTTTTACCGACTCGTCGGCATATAAAATTTGCAGGTAAGTTTGCAAGATTGACATTTCAAGGCTTTTCTTCGTGTCGGCAAGCAGATATTGGTTCACTTCCTCCTGCAGCTTTTGTTGTTGGATGTTTTTTACTGTTTTGCCTCCGTTAAACAGAGTCATCGAACTGCTTAGACCGTAACTGCCGGTGTAGGAATTTGCAGTTCCTCCGTTTTCCAATAAAGGGCGGTTTGTGAAACTTTGATTGACTGAAGCCGACAGGTTGGGGAAAAGCTGTGCCTTGGCTTGCTTGGTGGTTATGCTGCTCTCATCCAGAGTGATTTTACTCTTCTGAATCTGGATGTTATTTTCCAGCGCATAATTAATACAGCCGGTGAGGTCCCATTGTGATGGTTTTTCTTGTGCCCGAACGCAGGTCGATACGGTGACAAGCAGACTGATTAAGATAATTCTAATTTTCATGTGTTTATAATTTATATATCTGCCCCCTAACCCCCTAAAGGGGGAATAATACAGGTACTTTGAGTTTTGTTATTTTATAATCATCTCCTTGTGTGTCCTGATTTTTAATCTCGGTCATGGGGGTTTCATCTTTTCTTTTGGTTTAATTCAGGCTCAAAAGTAGGACGAATGAAAACGGATTACAACTAATTTAGACGAATGGGAGGGTTTTATCGACAGAGAGGAAAATAAAATGGAAACAGCCG
>JAJFVH010000127.1 GCA_021371875.1 Bacteroidales bacterium | reverse complement strand
ATTTCAATTCCTTTTGGTGCGATTAAGAGTCGTTATTAACGACAAAAAATTAAGCTGATTATCAGCTAAGTAAATAAATAAATTTTCCCTGTTTTCTGCTGAATAGTTGTCGATATGCAATGATAAGAAAACCACGGGGCATCGACAACATATCTAACTATTTGTTTTCCAGAATTTCAAAGAACTTTGGGCATTCCACGCTGTTGGATAATTATAGAAAATTAAATTTATTGACAACTGTTATAAAAAATTATCAATACTACTTTTCTCTTTTCCAATGATTTGCTTATCCAACCATTTTTCGGTTCGGCCTGAAAAAGTTATCAGACTATCTTCTTCTAAATCCATTATTTCTTGGGCTTTCAAAGATAGTTCTTTTAATTTGACTTCCGATATTTCACCTTCAAAAACTGAATTTTGTATCCAGTTCAGGTATTTACGGCAAAGCTTTAACATCTTCCCTACCCGCTTTTCGCCACAGTCGTAAACTAAAATTACATACATGTCACCACCACATTTTAAAAGGTTTATATTCCTCCATCCCCAGCAAATGTTTGCTTAGCTTATAACATTCCAACTTTATCAAATGCCGGTAACTAACATTCCGTTTCAGCGACCGGTGTTGAATGGTTTCATTCAGTCGGTCTTCAAACGCTTGTACAAAAATCTTCTTACCTGTCTGATTCAAGATACATTTATTGAGCTTTTTGTCGAAATGCTTTTCCTGAATTTCCCGCTTATTCAGCACCTTGAATATCACTCTATCCACCAACAGCGGTTTAAATATTTCCGACACATCCAACGACAACGAATAACGCCGCTCGCCCGGGGTATGCAGGTAGCTGATAGTCGGGTTCAGTTGCGTTTGATGAATCGCCCGCAGACATTGACTGTAGCACATCATATTGCCGAATGAAATCAACGCATTTACTTCGTTTTGCGGAGGTTGTTTGGTGCGGTTACCCATCTCGAAATCGTTCAGTATCAGATCGAATCCTTCGTAATAAGTCTGACGGATGTTGCCTTCCAATCCCATCAATTCATCTACAGCGTTTGCTGCCGCAATATTTGCGGCATAAGCCTCAATGCGTTGGATAATTTCCGCCAAATCTTTCCCGCGTTTATCGTAGTATTTCAGATTTTTAATCATATTGAAAGCTGCTCCTTCGATAAATTTACGGGCTATAACAATCCGTTTCTTCTTATCCTGATAGTACGCTGTTTGCGCCAGCAACATTCTGCCGGACAATAATCCATCTTTCGGCATAAACGAACCGGTATAATTCTCATAATAATCGAAGAAATGAACCGCAATATCGTTTTGTCCGAGAAAGTTGTATAAAGCGCTATTGGCCGTCAGCGAACCGAACGCATAAAACTCGGCAATATCTTCCACCGGCAGATAGCGCGGTTGACCGGTATGTTCCACACCGTTACCATCTTCTTCTACAGGCGTAAACTTAAGCGTATTGTCCTTGCGCTGCAATGTTCCGGGATTAAATAAGTAGTAAGTCTTTTTCATCTGACTCTGATTAATAGGTGTTGTTGGCATTCGTTCTTTAATCCTGACAGGTTTTGAAAAACCTGTCAGGATTGAAAAGGTTCAATCTTCACCGATATAACAAAATTCATAATAACTGCATTGCTTGCAAATCTTTGCATTGATAACCGGTGGACATTCATCTGTATTGGTAATTTGCTCAATTTCCTTTTCCATCTCGGCAATACGTTTCCGGTCTTTATCCGTCAGTTCCACTTTATCGGTTTGGCGCATCGACGGATATTCCAGCAGACCCGTTACTCCCTCCACTCCGTTCCGCTCCAGTACGTAAATATAATATTTCAGTTGCCACTCATGCGCTTCTTCCACTTTGTCCGACTTTTTAATCTCGTGAATCACTTTGTTCCGGGCATCGTAATAGTCGAGTTTGATTCCATCAATTTCCAACTCTTCGTATCGTTCCGAACGTTGCGGGTACGAAGTTTCGTGAATCAGTTTACCTTCATACACAAGATCCGAAGTATGTTCCATATTGATGCCATTCGAGAATAACCACAGCTTACGATGGCAAACCTGATAATAATTAAAATGGGTACCGGTCATATGATAAGGATTGAAGGATTAGCAATACAGATTTATTCCTTGCTGATGCGCTTCCAAATCAAAGGCAGCGGCATCCCAATTGTCTTTTGGGCGCATGCCTAACCACTCTTTCATTTCTTTATGGTCGGGATGTTTTTTGTTTGCCAGCGTTTCTTTTAATTCTTCGTAACCCCAAGGTCCACCGCAATCTTCGGGCGGACAAGCTCCTTGTCCTTTTAAGAGAACAGGTTTTTCTATTTCATTATCAGGCAATATTTTTTCCAAATTAATTTGATGCATCCAATCATCGCCGGTGTCATATAAATAGGTAAATTTTTGTTTTTCGGTCACAAAAATATCAGACAACAAAGTAGTTTCCGAATCCAATGAATCTTCATCCAGTGTTTCAAAAAAATCATCTCCTTCATAATTCATTTCAATCATGGGCTGTGAATTATACCCGGTAGGTGAAAAGAAATACAAATGAGCAAATTCCCAACCGAAAGCAATTTGAATAACTTTATGAAATTCCTCGAAAGTGTAATGCGCTGGAACCAGTATTCTGCGCCAAACAGTGGGATTACTTACGTTCTTCAACTGAATTTTAAATTGATAAGTCATAATTCTTTTTTATTATAATTACTTGTAATATTGATAATAAATTTCGGAAATATCGTCGGCAAAACCATAACCACAGGGCGACGCATACTTTACGCAATCTTCGCAACGGAGTTTGAAGTAGTCCAGCAAGTTGTTTTTTTCCAAAAAAACCAACGCATTTTTGAAATTGTTGTATGCGCTATCATAATATTGTTCCCACATGTCGCCATAATCGTAAGTAAACTTACATGCCATTTCGGCTAATGTTACCATCAAATCGCCCAATAATTCAGGTGATGGTTTCAATGACCGGAAATCGGCAATGGCTTTTTTGGCTACCGAAAAGCGTAGCTTAGGCTCAGACTTTCTTGTTGGGAGGGAAAATTCATCCACTATCCTTCTTCTGTATTTTTCATACATTTCTTTTTCGTTCGGATTCAGATAATATTCCAGATACTCTTTTACAGGTTTTATTCCATCGTACATTTCCAGTACGGTTACTATCATTTGCTCTTTGGTGAGCGATTGCAAATGTTTTTTTAAGGCTTGTTTCGACATGGTAATTAACTGTTTACCAAATAGTTTTTCAAAAGATTTATTCTTGTCATCATCAGTATTGTTTTCAGATATACAGCATAATCCCTGCTTAGGTCTAAATCATCTACCGCCGAATACATGGCATCCATCTCATTCAAATTGTTCCGGAAAATTATCGCAAGCAATTTAATCATTTGAAATTCAAACATCTCATAATTAGTTACTGAGCTTCTGTCCTCAAAGATATCATCGAAATCCACAAGATTTGGTTCTTGATACTCTTTTGATTTCATAACCGATAATTTGTACAATTCCAATTTCAACAGAGAAAAATCCGGATATAAAGCGGCATATTCCATCAATTTCGATTCGAATTCTTCCGGTTTTTCAGTCTCCAGCAATTTCAATTCTTTATAGCAAACCATTGGGATATTCCCCCATTTATTCCGAAGTTCTTTGAGACATTTTAAGGCTTTTTTTGGTTTTTCCCCCATCAGAGCATCAATTTCATCGAACTCATCCATTTCTTTTTCAGTAATGATTCGATTCGGAATGCCTAAGGACTCGGCTGTATAAGCGTCGTCAGCGATATCCATATCCGCTTCCGTTTCCCAACGTTCAATCAATTCATCGACAAGGTCATTATCGCAAATTTCCTCCAAATAAATGCTGTCGGTCAGGGTTAACAAGCTTTCCTGTTTCTCGGCAGTTAAATCATCCAACCCGTTTTCAGTCATTTCCAAAAACAGCTCGCGTTTTTCATCGTAATCCATTTCAGCAAATTCATCATCCGACTCCTCATCAAAGTCCATTTCGCCGTCTTCACCAAAAATCACATCAAAGTTCCCCTTCCCAACAGATTTTTCCAACTGCTTTATTACCCGGTTAGCTTCGGCTTCGGATGTATTTTCTGTTTTTATAAACAAGGGTTTCTCTTTTCTTCCGCATTCTATTTCTATCAGTTCAATATCGTCGGTATCTTCTTCGAGCATATATTGGGTTATCGAGATAAAGTCTTTGTGCGGTTTAAAACCCAGTTCGGCGGCGTATTCGTTGGCGGCAAATATAATATTGTGTACCAAAACATAATCAGTCTTTATCATATCCAGAGTCTCCGACAATGTATCAAGCATATTTTCATATTCTTCTTTAGGTACATTAAACATGTAAAGCGAATCTTTTACGCCCAAGCACAATAAGTCGGTCATATACATTGCCATAGTAATATTCCCGTTGGCATGAATGCGGGAAATAATAATTTGAGCCGTACCCATTTTTTCCCAATTGGCATTGATTTGACATTCGTAAATAGGCAGTTTGCGCGCTTTCTGACGGATATAATTCTCGGGACTCAGAAGTTGAGGGGAACTTTGTTTTTTATTTTTTGCCATAAAATAAAGGGAAATAAATTGTTTAAACCTGACTAATTGGTTTATTACGCTTCTTTTTGTTTTTCTACAAGTTGAATTTTGGATGAACTTTCGATGGCTTTTATGGCAATATCTTTTACGCTGGCCTCCGCTGTTACCGCTTTCTGCGAAAGTTCTCTGACAGATGCTTCCATGTCTTTGATTTTGGCTTGCAAGGTTTGAATGGTTTGGTCTTTGAGTTTCATGTCGCCTTCCGTTTGTCTGGCGGTCAGTTCTTTTTCAAACTTAAATTCAGCCTGCAGTTTTTCGGCGGCGGCTTTTACTGCCGAGGCTACCGCTTTTTCCATCTCAGCGGGAAATGCATTGCTCAGGGCTTTTAATTCAGCCAATTCCGTTTCCGCATTTCTAATCAAAGCTTCGCGAGCGGCAAATTCTTTCTCGAAAGCCGCTTTCTTGTCGGCTAATTCTTTTTCCAACTTCGCTTTCTTTTCCTCGTAAACATCCGTTTCCTTCTTACGGGTCAGTTTCAGGTTATACTGATAGTCCTCTTCTTCGCGTTGGCGGCTTTTCTTCAGGGCTTCAGCTTCTTCTTTCTGTTTTTCGGCGATTTCTTCCTGCTGTTTTTTCCACTGTAACCGCGTTTGAGTCATTTCATCTTCAAATTTCGACTTTGTGGCAGCCATCTCCTCTTCAAACTGTTGCTTCTTTTCCTTTTGCGCCAACAGCATCACCGACAACGAATCGGTATTGGCCGACAGCTGGTAAAGATCTTCCAACTCTTTCTTTGCTATCTGGATAGCCTGCTGAAGTTCTTCAAACTTTTTAAATTCCGACACAAACTTATCGCCCAACTTGTCGAGCGACGACGAAAGTTCTATTTTCAGGTTCGACACGTTCTTCACGATACCGTCATAACTCGACGCTGCGGCATTTTTTACTATCGTTTCCTGTATTTGCTTTTCCTGAACCTTTTTAGGTTCTTCGGTTTTCGATTCCTGAACTTTCTGCAGCAATTCTTCGTATGCTGACAGAATTTCGTTTTTGGTGTTTTTTGTACTTACTTCCATGATGATAGTGATAGTTATTTAATTGCACAAATATAATTCTTTTTTTGCTTCTTTTCTAATCCTGACAGGTTTTTCAAAACCTGTCAGGATTACTTCGTACCGTTCAGGGCGTTGCGGATACGACTCCTCGTGCAGCAGCTTTCCTTCGTACACAAGGTCGGAA
>JAJFVH010000080.1 GCA_021371875.1 Bacteroidales bacterium | reverse complement strand
ACAAACTAATGCAAAGGCCGAAAGATTAAATGGTAAAATTAATAGATTCGTCTCTAATAATTATGGCATAAAAGACAAAGACTTTGCATTGTATAGAATAGCAAACTATTTTTCATAGCACCTCAAAAAAAGAAATAACCGAATTTTCGGTATAAAAAAGATTTTCCAAAAATTTTGTTATCTAATAATAATGTCGTATGTTTGCGACATAAAACACAAATAACATGAGAAAACCGGAAGTATTTGATAAAGAGCTGCAAGAGTTGGCCGGATTTGCCAAAGTGATTTCGCATCCTGCCCGTTTAGCCATTTTAAAGTATCTGGCGGAGACAAAAAGCTGTATCTCGGGCGATATTTCGGACCAGCTGCCCCTGAGCCGCACCACGGTGTCGCAACATTTAAAGGAATTACGCGACATGGGTTTGATACACGGCGAAATTGACGGACTGAAAATCAATTATTGCCTTTGTTGCCCTAAGATAAACGAGTATTTGGAAAGGCTCGACAGTTTTTTCAACAAAATAAAGTCAGCAGAAGTAAGCTGCTGTAAATAAAAACATAAAAACGATATAAATATGAAAATCTTAATCCTTTGCACAGGAAACAGTTGCCGTAGCCAGATGGCGCACGGCTGGCTGCAATCGTTCGATAAAAATCTGACCGTTTGTTCGGCCGGAACGCAGGCATCGGGCAAACTCAATGAAAAAGCCGTGGCGGTGATGAAAGAAGCCGGCATAGATATTAGTCATCACACATCCGATTCGGTGGAGAAATACCTCGGCGAGGAATGGGATTACGTAATTACCGTTTGCGGCGGGGCGAACGAAGCCTGTCCGGCATTTATCGGGAAAGTAAAACACCGCTTGCATATCGGGTTCGACGACCCGAGCCACGCTACCGGAACCGATGAGTTTATCCGGAGTGAATTTATCCGTGTACGCGACGAAATCAAGGAAGGATTTTATAAGTTTTATGTAGAGAATTTGAAGAATTGATTAATATGATTTATTACATTATCAAGGTATTATTATCATCGGTAACCATTGTGGCCGTTTCGGAAATTTCGAAACGCAGCACATTGCTGGGAAGTATTATAGCTTCTGTTCCACTCGTTTCGCTGCTGGCGTTTATCTGGATGTACATCGACACGAAAGACACGGCTAAAATTGCCGAATTATCACAGGGAATTTTCTGGTTGGTTATACCATCGCTGCTATTCTTTATCCTTTTCCCTGTTTTACTGAAGAAAAATGTAGAATTCTGGTTATCGCTCGGCATATCGCTAACTTTGATGGTAATAGGTTATTTTGTCATGTTATTTATTTTGAAAAAAGCAGGAATTAACATATAAATTAGAAGATTATGAAAGCAGAAGATTTAAAATTCGTAGTTCAGGAAAAATATGGCGAAATTGCCAACCAATCAAAACTACAAAACGAAACTTCGTGTTGCGGGGCAGGTGGTTGCTGTTCGACAGTGGATTACGCGGTTTTCAGCGAAAGTTACGACAAAGAAAAAGGTTACAATCCGGATGCCGATTTGGGTTTGGGTTGTGGCATCCCCACACAGTTTGCTAATATAAAAGCAGGCGATTCGGTGCTCGATTTGGGAAGCGGAGCCGGCAATGATTGTTTTGTGGCGCGAGCTATAGTGGGTAAAACAGGTAAAGTAACAGGTATTGATTTTACCGATGCAATGCTCGAAAAAGCACGAGCCAATAACGCGAAACTCGGATATGCGAATGTGAAATTTGTAAAAGGTGACATCGAAGAAATGCCTTTGACCGACAATCAGTTTGATGTTGTTGTCTCGAATTGTGTGCTGAATCTTGTTCCCGATAAAACCAAAGCCTTTTCGGAAATTATGCGCGTGCTGAAACAGGGTGGACATTTTTGCGTGTCGGACGTAGTGATAAAAGGCGAATTGCCCGAAAAGCTTCAGAAAGATGCCGAAATGTATGCCGGATGTATTTCGGGAGCCATCGATATCAATGAATATATCGGAATAATTGAAAAACAAGGATTCAAGTCCATTGAGATTCACAAGCAAAAAGAAATAGAAATTCCGGTGGAGTTGCTGAAAAATTATCTCACTTCCGAAGAAATGCTTCAGTTTAAAAACAAGGAAACCGGAATTTTCAGTATCACTGTCTCTGGAAAAAAGAGTTGAAGATGAAGACCCGATTAAAATTTCTTGACCGATATCTTACCCTGTGGATTTTCCTTGCCATGTTTATCGGCGTTTTTGCAGGATGGCTGAGTCCTTCTGTGGCAGATTTTTGGAATAGTTTCTCGGTGGGGACAACAAATATTCCGATTGCTGTCGGGTTAATCGTTATGATGTATCCGCCTTTGGCCAAAGTAAAATACGAAGAATTGGGCGATGTCTTCAAAAACACCAAAATACTGGGTTTGTCGCTGGTACAGAACTGGATTATCGGGCCCGTTTTGATGTTCTTGCTGGCTATCATTTTTCTACAATTCAACATCGACTACATGTACGGACTGATTCTGATTGGGTTGGCCCGTTGCATTGCAATGGTAATTGTGTGGAACGATCTGGCCAAAGGCGACCGTCAATATGCAGCTGGACTGGTGGCTTTTAATTCCATTTTTCAGGTGTTGTTTTTTTCGGTGTATGCATGGTTTTTCATTGCCGTTTTGCCCGGTTATTTTGGTTTGCCGGTAAACGATTCGGTATCGAAAATCACCATGAGCGAAATTGCTAAAAGCGTTTTTATCTATCTCGGGATTCCCATGATAGCGGGATTCCTGACACGTTATGTTGGCATTAAACTGAAAGGAAAAACCTGGTACGAAACTAAATTTGTTCCTAAAATCTCACCGCTCACGCTGATAGCTTTACTTTTCACAATTATTGTAATGTTCTCGTTGAAAGGAGAATATATTGTAAAAATACCATTGGACGTGGTTCGGATTGCCATTCCTTTGGTGATTTATTTTGTTATTATGTTTGTGGTTTCATTTTTCATGAGTAAGAGAGTCGGAGCTACTTACGAGCAAGCCACAACCTTATCGTTTACTGCGGCCAGCAATAATTTTGAATTGGCAATTGCTGTTGCTATTGCGATTTTCGGCATCAATTCCGGCGAAGCATTTGCAGCGGTTATTGGTCCGTTGGTTGAAGTCCCCGTGATGATTGGATTGGTAAATGTAGCGTTTTGGTTTAAGAAAAAATGGTTTTGAGGTTAATATTGACTGGAAAGCATCCATAGATATCCGCAAAGCGCAAAAATTTGATTGTAAATTCTTTTCGCTGTTATTTTATCCATTGCTTAGTTCTTGCGGTAGAATTTACTACAATTGTTGGTTTCCGTACATTTCTTTTCAACCAAAAACTAAGCTGAACAGGAATTTGTTTTACCCGCATGACAAAACCAAACAGAACTGATGAGGCATTGAAAAGGATAACCGGCCTAGTAAACCCTTAAAAATATTTCAATAAAACCGTTATAATTTTCGTTTCTCCTTTTTCGAGGTGAAAATCAAAATCACCAAACAGCGGCCTTTTCAGTCCTTTGTGGTAACAATCCGAAAATCCGAATCCTTCCCGCGGAACGCCTAACAAGTTGTATTCCATTTTGCCGGTCGCATTTTCATCGTCCAAGACCGATAATCCGAAACGACCTGATTTAAAGGGAATCTGTACGGTAAATTCCCCATCAGGCATCTGCTCTTTATCAAATCTGGCAGCCCAACAGGTTTTTTCGGCTTTGAAATCAGCGTCATTTGCAAACAGGGCAATACACAATTGTCCGGTATGGTTTTTTATGTTTTTGATGCGGATATCCAATGTCTGAGCAAAAACAAATTGCAAGTTAAAAAATAAACCTGCTAATAGCCAATATTTTCGTGGAATGTTCATTTTACTTGTTTCTTAAAAATTATTTTTCCAGTGCCGCCGGGGTAAAAACACTTTCGGAAAGTTGCGATCCTGTCTGGAATTGGTTCGTTATCATCTCCGATTTCCGACCGGTTTGTACATTTTCCATTGCCATTTTGTAAGCAAAATACTTTCCGTTGGCTTGTTTCTTATAATTATCGATAGTCTGAACGCGATGCAATTTGCCTTCAAAATCGAAAAACTCCACTTTGTAACACAGGTAATTTGCCTTATCAATAAAACTGACGCATCTGCTGAATCCGTTTTCGTTCTGTATGGCTTCGGTCTTGCATTTCGATTCTATTTCCCAGCAACTTCTATCGTTATATATTTCCGATCCTACTGTTTGATAATCAAAATCAATACTGCTCGGTTTGCTCATGTCGGCATTTGTAAATTCCGAGCCCATAAAGCTTTTTCCTTTTTCGGAACTGACTATGCGACGAACTTTACGCAAGGCAGGCATATAAACCCACATATTATCGGTTTGATTTTCATAGTCGTACACCAGAAGTATTGTTCCTTTTACATCGGCTGGCGCCATAAATTTAATCAACATTTTAGTCACATCGCCATAAGTTTTCGATGCAGTGGTTATTTGACGCACGCGGTCGTTTCCTTTGGCATCGCGGATGTGAATAGTGGAAACCATTTCCATATTGCCCACATCGATGGCATCGGTGGATTTTTTACTGATTTCTTCGGCTGTTTGTGAAAACAAGCTGAATGAACCTAATAATAAAACGGAAAGAATAATAATTTGTTTCATAAAAATAGAGTTTGAAGTTTGTTTCGCTTTTACCTGTCTCGACTTCAGGCGAGAGACGAGATAAATTTAGACATTCTCCTGTCAATGGAGTTAAAAAGTCCTGTTTCTTAATTATATCACTTTCCCTCTCAAGAAACTATCTTCCGCTTTACATCTTCTTTTTCGATAAAGAGGACGGAAGAGCTGGAAAGGGTTGGGGAAAAGTGAAGAAATTTCGGTTTTAAAACAAGGCACAAAGCCGGAATAAAAATCAGGGCACTCACCAAGCACAGAAACAGCGAAATGATAATCAGGAATGCAAAGGACTGAATCAACGGAAAAGCCGATAGAAATAACACTGAAAACCCTAACATCACCGAAAATGCGTTTATACTGATTCCACGACCGATTCCCACCAAGGTATTTTTTACGGCTGCTATCCAGTTTTCCTCCGAAGCAAGTTCTGCTTTCAACCGCCAGAAAATATGTATGGTAAAATCAACTCCCAGCCCAATGGAAATGGACGAAAGCAATGCGGTAACTATATTCAGTTCTATGCCAAGCCAGCCCATCCACCCGAAAGTGCAAAAAACGGCAAAAAGCAAGGGTAAACTTCCCATCCATCCGGCTGTGAAACTTTTGAATATTATCCACAATAAAACCAGAATGGCTAAAAACGCAAACAACAAAGAATAATATTGCCCCGTTTCTACCGATTCGCTGATTTGCTTATCCACCAGACTCAATCCTCCCACCACATATTTTGCAGGTTCGGTTTTTAATAACATATTTATTTTCAGCAGAACGGAATCAATCCGGACTAAACTTTCAGCCTGATACTGAATGGTCAGCAAAGTTTTAGTGTAGTCGAAATTGACAAAACGTTCAAAGTCAGAAGGATCGGCGCTCAGGGTATATAATTCGAGATATTGTGCTATCGCATCGCGACTTTCGGGAATCCGGTTAAATCCTGCGTCCGACGAATCGTTCAACGCCGTGCTCATTTTGCGTATCATCGTAGCTAAAGAGGTGACGCTTCCTACATTCGGCATTTTTTCGAGTTCGGTTTCGTAACTATGGAGCCGTTTGAGCAATTCAGGATTTTTTGCATCGCCCGTGAACATTATGTTGATGATTTTATTTCCGCCAAAATGTTCGTTAGTTATGGCTATCGCCCGGTTGAAATCGTGTTTTGCCGGTAAAATCTTGTTCGAATCGGGGGCTACTTTCATTCGGAATAATCCCAAAGCACTCACAATGAATAAGCTGACAAAGAAAATAATGCACAGTTTAGGATGTTTGGTTACAAGATTCCCGGTATTGCTCAACAGCCGGTGAAAAAATCCGCGTGGATTTTCGCCCAAATTTTTATGCGGTTTACCCTTTTCCATCAACGACATGACCGCCGGAATAAACATAAGACTCAGCAACAAGGCAAAGCCGATGCCTATGGCGGAAACTACTCCCATTTGACTGGCCGGAAGCAACAAATGGACTACTAAACCCAAAGTACCGACAATGGTGGTTAGTCCGCAAAGAATTACCGGTTTTTTTAAATAAGCCAATGCTTCCTGAATAATTCTATTCATGCTTTTTCGGGGATGGACTGCATTTAATTCCTGGTATTTTGCCACAAAATGAACGCCGTAATTGTTGGCAATGGCTAACATCATAATGGGAATCAGCACCCCGATCAAGCTTAGTTCCCAACCAAAAACAGGAATTAATGCCATGGAAAAAATGACGGAAAAAATGACAACGGAAAACGGTAACAAAACGGCTTTTATTTCCCGAAACGAAATCCATAAAAAAACGAGCATAACCAACAACCCGATGGGTAGCAGAATCATTACATCCCTGCCGATTTTATTATTCGCCTCGTCGCGTAAATAAGGTTGTCCGGTGATATACACTTTTTCATTCCCTGGAACCGATGCTATCGTCTTTTTAACCAATTTCATCAGATCGGCATCCCGGATGGTGCGATTTGAAGTCAGTATCAGCAGGGTGTATCTGAAATCGTCGGAGACAACTAACCTGTAAGCCAGATCGTTCGATTGTATGGTTGCGCGTAAGCTTTCAATTTCAGAAGGCGTTTCCGGAATGTTTTCAACTACCGGATCGACTACCATCATTCCTGCTTCCGAGCGAATATTTTTGGTTTGAAACAACGAGTACACCTGCTCAAATTCCTTCAACCGTGAAAAAGCAAGACTCATTTCCTGCACTCTTTTCAATGTTTCCGGATGCAGGACATCCTTGCTTTCAAAGATGATCAGTATCGGTTCCTCGTTTCCGAAAACTTCACTGATTTCTTTGTTGTGTTGCTTCGACAGCATCGAATCGGGCATGTACGACTCCAAATCGGGATTGATTTTGATTTGCGATAAAGGAATGATTGAACCCAAAACAACGACCAAAGTAAAAATGATGATCCACCAACGATAACGAACGATAAATATTGTTTTTTTCATTGTAATACTGCTATTTAAAAAGTTACTCTGAGTTCGGCAAATCCACCGTTCATTACGGTTGATGAATATCCGAAAAGCGTTTTTACTTTGCCCTGCATATAATTTCCACCGATGGCTGCCGACAAGTTATCATTGATCTTCCAGATTAGTTTGGGCCGAATCAACCATTCATCGGACGTAAAATTGAAATAGGCAGTGCATTCGGCATTCCAGTTATCGTACCCGAACGATTTGTTAACAGTAAGCGACACAGCATGATTGGTTTTTTCCTGCTGATTGAAAATACGACGGTTGAACAATCGGTTTTCATAATCAATCAATTCGTTGGTATATTGCATTTGTGCCGTTGAATTGAGCGGATCGGAAAGCACAGGAAAAACCAGTGCTGAAAAATCAGGAACGAATTTCCCGATATATTGGCCAACCATCGTAAATCCGGCGAGATTCGATTCAATTTCGGCCACGTAGCTTACATCCGGCAAAGGGATATACATTTTATTGTCAATAGTTTTGGTAATATTGTAAGCCACTTCACCCCGAAAAACCGATTTTCCGATGGGGATGGCAAAATCAGCGCCAGCAGTCGTTTTAAGATACGATACGGCAACATTGGTGAGTAAAGGTAAACCTGTCGACCAATCGACCGACTGCACGTCGAATCCATGATACGGATCGTAACCGCGGAAATACGAGAGCGACCACCCGGCAACAGGAAATTCAAAATTCAAACGGGCTGCCAACGTTCCGTTCTTCAAATCTTTAGATGGTATAATTTCACTACCGAAAGCTACGTTTTCGCCCATATCAAATAAATCGTAGCGATAATTGGACGCTTGGTAAAATGGAATCCCAATCAGTTCAAGTTCAACAGCAGGAATAAACCGAAGCTTCATCCGTAGCATAAAATTCGATTCTTTCTGGTCATCCGGATCTGCCGAAAGGAAAAAATAATCGTTCGGTGTGATGTTGTTGGTAGGGTTGAATCCGTCGGCACGTCCCCAGCTTACAATCTGATTTCCAAGCAATACATCCAATTTTTCGCCACGATAACCTGCATACAGTTCTTTGAGTTGAATCATCTGAACATTTTCGTCGAAAAACACAGCCTTCCTAAGGCGAATATCCGATTCAAGGAATGCTTTTCCCTTGTCAAAGCGGGTTTTAAGGGCAAGTTCGGCAAAAGTGGAAGTTAAGTCGTAGTTTTTTGCGCCTCCGTAAACCGAACCACGTACGAAACCGCCCAAACTCAATTTTGTGGTTTGTTCGTTTGCAGTTGTCGGCAAATCGAGAGCAGATTCAAATAAACTTTGGGCCGGAAGAAATAGAAAACTCAATGCCGACAGTAACAAAATAAATATCCGTTTCATAGCACAACATTTTATAATTGTTGTGCAATTTTATGGTAAATCGGGGACAAAGGAGTCCTGTTTTTAAAAGTTGGACAAGTAGTTGTGGTTCGAATTTCAAAAGCCGAACTAAACGAGATACAAGGATTTAGTTTCCCTGATAATAATTTTTTCTATATTCCACCGGCGTTTCGCCTGTTATACTTTTGAATACGGTGTAAAATGATGATTTACTGGTAAATCCGCATTCGTAACCTATGGCTTCGATAGAAAAATAATTATTGGGGTCGGTAAGCATACGTTTTACTGCCTCCACACGATAGGAATTGACAAACTGAAAAAAACTTTTGCCTATTTCTGTATTGAGGACTTCGGTTATCTGATATTTTGGCGTTTTGAGAGCAGATGAAAGTACATCCATATTCAAATCAGGGTTAAGATAGGCCTTTTCATTTTCAAAATAAGCAATAATTTTTTGTTGGATTTTTTGTTTTGCTTGCAGGCTGAGAGTCGAATTTCTATAAGGTGTTTGAGATTTTTCCACGAGTAATTGTTTCGGCACAACTTGTTGCCGCAAACCATAAAAACTCAGCACAAAAATCATAAACAGCAGGGCAGAATAATTGTAAAAATGCGGGGTCAAAGGATTCAGTTGCCCATAATAAACTATTGCCGAAATTATAAAAGCAAAGATGCAATATACAACATAAAAAATTACTACGCCCAGTACCCAACCCAGATTTTCGTTTTTTTCGATGTTAGATTGTTCGTTTTGCAAATGCATACGGTGTTTGTGTACCAACACCAAACTGAGCGGATTATAAATGCTCCACGAAATAAAATTAGCCAGGGCAAAAGCCATGCGAAAGATGAAATTTTCATCGCGAACAAAATAGTCATCGAGCGAAAAAGGTTCTTTTATGACGTAAGCGAATATTTCAAAAAAAACAAAAGGTAATAAATGGACCAATTGTACCCAGCGAAGTCGAAACTCTGATTTGGTAAGTGAACTGATATACAGATACAATGCGGGATTAAACAACAAAAAAGAACTTGACAGGAGCGGTTGTCCGAATATTTCATAATCCAGACCACAGGTCATAAATTCGATACCAAGTAAAGTCAACCAACCGGATAAAATTTTATCAGGCAATGACCTTTCTTTTTTTGTAAACATCAAAATCGCCGCAAAAAGACCTTGACAAAATCCGATCCAGGCAATCGTACTCATAAGTTATAAAAAAGTTAAAAACCGTAACCGCACTTCAAAGATAAAAATAATAATCTGATTACACAGCTCTTTCCCGTTTGTTTTTCCCGTATTATAAAAACAAAACGGGAACTGCATAAGTTGCAATTCCCATTAAATTTATATGCCGACGGGACGTTATCTCGAAAGCGATTGTAATTTCGGGTTGGTTGTCCGGGTTGTTTGTGATCGGGGACTACTGGCCGAGGACGGCGTATTTGTACTATTGTTGTTTGTATTACTACCTCTTGTATTCTGATCTTCAGTCCCGTCTCCCGAATTTTTCCCCATCAGACTGCTCGTGCCGATTTTCTCACGAGGTTCTTTGGCAAAAGTAAGCATCACATCCGAACTTTTGGTGGGACGTTGTTTGTCGAGCCAGAAAAAGTTTTTCAGGTATAAATCGCCACCCGAGAGTTGTGTCAGCGGATACATTACACCAGTCGATGCAGTTGTTAACACTATTCTTTCCACTTTTTTATTTTTCAGGTACATTACCACAAAACTGCTTTCGGTTTTATTAATCCCAATCAGAGTCGAATCTGCATCATCCCTTGGGTAATAAATTGTTTCGGCATTTCCATTTACATCAACCTTTTTCAAAGCTCCACTATCGATATAAGCAATAATTTCTTTCCCCGAAAGTTGATTAAAATAAAGTGAATCTTCCTTTTGCGCCGCCATTGCAGCTCGTTGAATATGTACGCGTTCTACTTTCTGATTTTTTGTAAAAGCCTGAATAAACTCGCCCGAAAGTTGATTCTCTTCAGCCCAGAGGACAGGCTCGCCATACATGTTCATAACCGAATCGCGCGCCGTGTAAACCAACGAATCGCACAATCCCTGTATATCATTTCTGAAAATCCTGACATTATAGTAGCCTCGCGCCACATCGTAAACAGAGTCTTTATAAGTGCGTAAAGTATCGGCGTGCACCCACAAAGTGTCTTCGCTCGACCAATCGACTAACAGCGCAGAATCGGTTCCTAAACCAACTTCGGTTCCTTCGTTGTAATAAATATAATCACCATATAAAGTTGATTTCTGGGCAGAATCGGTCATTATTACATTTACAAATGCTTCCCCGTATTTTTTGGCTTTGTCGTAAAAAACAGTATCGCCAACTATCGTTTTACCATCTTTGTGCACTATCAACGACCGGTTAAGCAACATCATTTGTTCCGAAGCGGTGTTATACCAGCCATTTTTTGAATAAATATCAGTTTCGTCCTGATACAGGATGTGCGTGGGTCCCACGATATTGGCAATGTTCGTTTTGGTGTTGTATCTCATTGTATCCGAGTCCATGGTGAAATTCTTATTGATTAATTTCACCTTGTTTCGAAATACAGCATCGTTGGTTGTAGTAGAATATTGTCCCCACACTGAAGTCAGGGTATTTTCAGGGTCTACAATTTTCCCTCCTGTATAATAATATGCCAGATTTGAGTTGCGGTCGTAGTTCAAACTGTCGGTAGTCAGTGTTGTTTTGCGGTTTTCCATACGCACATTGTGACGCATGCGAGCCAATTTCATATTTCCATCATAATACAGAAAATCACCATACACAAAGAGCGTATCTCCCTGAACTATACGTACATTACTGAAAGCGTCCAACGAGTTGGCTTTTTCGTAAAAGTAGGCGCTGTCGCAATAAAGCAAAGCATTATCATGTCGGAAACGCACATTTCCTCTTAGGATTTGCATATCCGGATGTAGTTCTTCATCGGCAACCACTATATTGGCATTATCCATATAAACAATGGTTGTATTAGGGATATTCAACGGATTGACTATCGGGGCAAGCGGTTTGGGCGTTGCCATCGGTCTGGCAGTTCTGGTTACAGGCTTACTTTTACCTTTTTTCTTTGTTGTGGTTTTAGGGGTGGGGTTTTGGCTTTGTAACACTTCGTTACGCAGTTGCCTGGGTCGTATCTGTCCCTGTGCAACGACAATAAGCAAACAGAGCATCCCGAACAACGCGATATGCCTGAAAACCCCTAATCTCCTCAGATTTAAAGCAGAAAAGCAGTAAAATGGGAATATAGTCCGTTTGTTTTTATTTTTCATTTAAATCTTTATCCTTTAACCGATCATCAATAAATTTATCAACTTTCTCTTCTTTGGGAAAAGGTTGGGCTGAGGTCATTATTTCTTGATCCATCCCGGATATTGGAAATTACAATTTTGCCATGCGGGATCGATACTGATATAAGTCTCTTTTTGTTTTTTCACAATCCAATTATTGATAAACTCTTCTTTTTTCTTGCTTTCGTAATAATTTCTCAACATTTGGTAATCATCGGTCAGGTTGGCTTTATGATTATCCGTTTTCGATTTTACTTTAACTACTGCTACTACTTCCTTGTTGGTTGTCGGGTTGATCATGCTGAATGGTTTCGAAATTTCACCGACATTCATTCCGTAAACGATTTTTGCAACTTCCTGAGGTAAATCCTGATATTCAAATTTTGAAGTCCCCGATTTTTCGTTCAGCATCAAACCGGCATTCATGGCCGTGTTTTTATCTTGTGAAAAATAAATAACAGCTTGTTCAAAAGTGGTTTTTTCTTTACGAATCAGGTCGGTAATGGAATCGAGTCTCTGAACTGCGTTGTTTTTATCGACAATCGAAACGCGTGGTTTCAGCAGGATATGGCGGCAGTTGATCCGGTCGCCCCGTTTCTCGATCAACTGGATAATGTGATAGCCAAATTCGGTTTGTACAATGCGTGACACTTTTTTCGGGTCGGTAAGGTTAAACGCAACAGTTGCAAATTCGGGAACGAGTTGCCCGCGTCCCATGAAGCCCAGTTCACCACCCCGTTTGGCGCTTTCGGTATCTTCGGAATAAAGGCGGGCCAGTACCGAAAACTCGGTGGTTCCTTTATTGACACGATCGGAAAAATCGCGTAAACGTTCTTTGATACGGTTGCTTTCTTCAACCGGTACGGGTGGTTCAAAACTGATAATTTGTAATTCAACCTGGGCCGGAACAGTCGGTATGCTGTCGTTCGAAAGAGAATTGTAGAATCGACGAACATCTGATGGAGTAGATTTAATATCGCCCACTAATTTTCTTTGCATTTCCTGGATAATCATCTGGTCGCGGAACATGACACGCAGGTCTTCGCGTAAATTGACCGTATTTTTACCAAAATATTCCTCCATCTTTTCTTTCGAACCAATTTGCGAAATGAAAAAGCTTAAGCGGTTTTCCACCTGGTTCATCACCGTGCTTTCGCTCACTTCCACACTATCGAGTATCGCTTGGTGCAAAAACAACTTATTGATGGCAATTTGTTCGGGAATTACACAATACGGATCGCCCTGAATAGGCGTACCTTCGTATTGGGCACGCAAGCGTTGTTCTTCCACTTCGGAACGCAGGATGGATTCGTCGCCAACAATCCAGATTACTTCGTCGATAATGTTGGTTTGAGCCAACAGGTTTGTTGCTGCCAGGCAAAGGAAAGTGAAAAGCAATAGAATATTTTTTTTCATACAAAAGAAATTATTTCGTGTTTAATGTTTTGCGTTCAAGGAATTATTTTATAGTCGGGTTTTGTTAACTTAACGACTCTCTCTTATTCCCCTCCAGGGAGTAGGACTTACTTATTTTTTTTGAAATAAGTAACCGATTCGTTTTCAACAGCATCTTTATACAACTCGTCTTCGAAGTTGGCAATAAATTCGGCTTTGAGCTTATTCATAATTAAATTACTGATTTTCGGCTTTGCCATTTCAAAAGGTTCAACTTCTCCGGTTGTTTTGTACGATTCGATTCGTAAGAAATAATATCTGGTACTGTCGGATATTTCATAAAACCGGTTGTTTGTAACAAAGGTGGCAGGGTCTTCCACCTGAACCGGAATTTTTTTGAGTATTTCGGTGAATGGAGTCCATTCATTTCCAAAATAATCGTAGCTGATTGCATTCCGTATACTGTACTTTTCGATACTTTCAAGCGCTTTTGTGTTCCCTGATTGTACCCAGCTGCGCACATTGGCCAGTTTGGGTGCGTTTGATGGAACGATGAGCAACATTCCTTTGATCACGTTTTCATTCAGCACCAGCTGCTCGCTGTATTGCTCGTAAAAAGCCCTCATATCTTCCTCGGTCGGCTCTTTGGGCAGCCGTTGTTCAATCAGTTTCCGCTGATATTGATGAATGGTAAGCGATTTGCGATAATCTTCTATAAGCCGGTCAATTTCATCCTTGTTGGTAACATTTCGTTTCGCGGTTTCGTAAAGCAACACATCGGTTACCCATTTACGTATGAAACTTTCGGCAATTTCAGTACTGTCTTCAGCATTTACATTTGGCGGTATAATATCCTGTACCTGATCGAGATACAAGAATTTACCTTCCACCTCGAGCAAGGGTAAGCGGGCATTATCGGCTGCTTTGCGTGCACACGATGACGAAATGACAACAGCAAAAATCAATATCAATAATCGGCTTGTTTTCATACGGAAAGCAAAGATAATATTGCTTTTAATAAAATAATGCTAAATTACGAATAATAAATCAGAATAAAGGTTTTTTAATTGCAGCGAAGCAAGCAATTTGTCAGTTTATGCTCCTAAAGGGGATATTTTACTCCGTCTTGTCGGATTTTTTATCTTTCCTTTATATGTGAAACTTCCGACCACTCCTGATTGCAAATTCCACCGAACGATTCGCACCTTTTGTAGGTTTAATTATCTTTGTATATATCTGACTGGACACAGGAAGGCGGTTTGCGCGCTCAACCTTGTCGAAATGCAAATACACAAAAAGCGGGACACAATACTGGAATACCGATGTCACCGCCTTTTATTTATAGGCGTGTTGCCGCATAGTGTTTTGTTAAATTGCAAATTGTAATTGCAATTGTTCGTCATTTTTCTTTTCTTTCAACCCATGATTATGTTGTATAAAATCATCTGTGTCAAAATTACAAACTAATGCCTCTACAACCGTTCTTCTGTTTTCAATACTTCCACCATTATGATAAAAATGGTCTTTAGTCACAATATTGAATTTTCCCCAAAATTTTTCAATCATATCGTTTTTTCTCCAATCGTTATGATGCCAAGTTGAAAGTATAAATTTTGCTTTTGTTTCTCTTAATAATTCAAATAGTAATTCTTCGTCTTTCTCTTTCCAACCGTTATAATAATCGACATGCCTGCCATAATAAGGAGGGTCGCAATAAATTATGTCGTTTTCAGTCGCTAATGGAATTATATCTACAAATGATTTGTTATGAAATGTCCAATCTGGTTCAGGTTGAATAATTTGAGAAACTCCTTTAACTTGATTCGTGATTTTTGTTACATATGCTTGTGCAAATCTGTCGGGTTTCTTACAAAATGGGATATTCCAATTTCCTTTACTTCCAAATCTCATCATTCCGTTGAAACCAGCTCTTGAAAGAAAAATAAAGTCGTAAGGTGAAAATTCACCTGCATTAAACCTCGAGCGAACTTTTAAATAATGTTCGTAACCATCCTTATCAGCATTACTTAAGATTTCACCCTCATGTTCGAGGTATTGTTTCATTAAGGCTGCTGTAATATCTTTACTTTGAACACCCTTGTAGAAATTTATAATATGAGGATTTGTGTCATTGAGTATTGCTTTTTTATACCCCGAATTAAAGGCAACAACTCCAGTACCTAAAAACGGTTCAATCCATTTGCCTTCAACCTTTGGCGCTATGTCCATAATCCATGGAACTAATTTTGTTTTAATTCCTTGACTTTTAATTGGGGGAACTATTATTCTCATTTTGAATTTCTATTAGATGTTTTTGAAACTATTTTATCCAACAAGTCATTTCTTCCTTTGAATTCTAAAAAGTCTTTTAATGTTGTTATCTTTAATGTTTTGCCATCCTTTATCATTGTTACTGAACCATGATTTATCCAATATTCATCAAACCATTCTTCACCTAATTGGCTAAAAATTCCATTCCCACTTTTTAAATCTGCAATGTCAACAATTGATCCAATATTTGCTGTATTACCAGACCCTTGTTTGTCACTTGCAATTTTCCATTTTTCTGATACAAAAAAATCAAAATCCTTAATAACTGATGTTATTGACTTTAAGTTCTTGACAGTTGTAACTTCTCTGTCTCCAACTTTTTTAATTGGGGTTTCATATTCTTCCAATAGATCACTTACTTGATAGATTTCTGTTTCAGCAAGGTCGTCTGTTACATCTGTTCTTGTATATATTATGCCCAAACAATAGTGACCAGTATACTGGTTGTAAGGGAATTGGATGTTTTTATTTTTGTCTCTTTCTTTAAAGTAACCACCATGACTTCCCAAAGTAAAACCAGCAGTTTTATGGTTACGTCTAAATGTAGTTTTTATATCAACAGCAAACTTTACTTCTTCATTTTTTTTGTTTACAAAAGTCAAGTCAGGATACCAATTTTGTTTTTCTGCAAGAATTATCTTGTAGTCAATGCTTTCAGCAAACTGCAATATCTGAGGGAAAATATGTATTTCAAGAATTTTTGAAACAATTTTCGTGTCAGATGAAATTGTATAAATATTCTTATAAACGTCAATAAAACCTTTGACTGTCCAGTCGCCATTATCTGTTGAAACATACTTCTCTAACTTGTCAGCAAATTTGTCAAGCTCTTTTTTGAAGTCTGATTTATATTTGTTTTTCTCTTCTTTTTCCATATTGCAAAGTTACGATTTTTTGTTGTTTGTTTGGATTTGATTGTTTAATTTCTCTCAATCTTGGTTTTCTTTTTTTTTATAACATTGACGATAATGTGCCGATATATAAACAACCCAAATTACTGTATGAGTAATTAATTACTCATATTTCCACTTTAACAAGTATCACTTAAAATTTTATTATACTGACATATATATGTTTAGTAATTTACGTTTAAACAGAATGTTTTCATTATTTTATTAATTTTTCAAATATAAAAATACTTTTTTAATAAACAAGGCTTCTATTTACTTAATCTCCATTTCATCTGAAGGCGTTTTTTACGTAACCTTATTCCTGTGCGCAATACAACAGGCAACTCTGTTTTTTACGGCACAAAAAAAAGCCGGTCTGAAAATGACAGGCTTTCTTAAATATATTTCGAATAGTTGACTAAATCAGTTTTTTCTGACTGTTTTCAAAACCTTTTCGTCCACTACTACCGCATATTTGGCGCGCAGCGCTGCTATCCATTCTTTTTCGAGGAATTCCTGGTAGTCGGCAGTTACCAATCCGCGAACATCGGTGTAATCTTCCGGACTGTTTTTCAGGTTTTTTCCCACCACAAAAACGTAAGGATATTCTTCAGAAGGAATAAACTCGGCTTTCTTTACTTTGAATCCGTATTTATCAATGGCTTTGTTGTCGCCCGGGACGTAAATTCCTTTTTCAATCTTTACATATTGAATGCTGTCATTCAAACGGGTACGAAGGTATTTGTCTATCGAATCAGCCTGTAATTTTTTTACGATAGCTTTTGCAGCTTTGAAAGTAGCCTTGTCCTTGCACAAAATCACGCGACCTTTGTAATGAGGTTTTTCCCAATTATAATCGGCTTTGTGTGCGTTAAAGTATTTGGCTAATCCTTCCGTGTCTCTCGATGCTTTTTCCCAAACTTCGTTGTTGCTTACCTCGAACAAGAGAATGCCATCGTGATATTCCTGCATCAAAAAGCGGAAATCGTCATATTTTTTTTCCAATTGGCTGTCTTCGTAAGCCAGGATTTCTTTTTCCACGAAAGCATTCAGCTTTTCGTTAATAATTTCCAAAGCAATGCTTTTTTCGGAATAATTGTTCTTTTTTAAATAGGAAGCAAAATCTGCCTGAGAATATTCCTTGTCGGCAAAGACAAACAGTGGTTTATCCAGCTTGGCTATTTCTGCCTGGAATATTGAATCTGCCAAAGTTTTTTTGTCGAGCAGTTTCGCGAATTCTTTCACATTTTCGGTGTTGGCCATATAATTGTAATCGGCACGCAACTTGGTAACAAAAGCCTGTTGACCGAGATTGGCTCGTTCGTCGCGTTTTACTTTACGTTCAATGTCGGCTTTCATACTTTCGTAAGAAGCAATCCCTTTTTTATCAAGCAATTTGATGATGTGCCAGCCATAAGCCGATTGAACGGGAGCGCTAACGTCGCCTGTATTTTTCAACGCAAAAGCTGCATTTTCAAATTCGGGAACCATGCGACCGGTTCCAAACCAGGGTAATTCGCCGTTGCGAGTTGCCGAACCACGATCTTCGGAAAATTCAGTGGCTAATTTTCCAAAATCGTCGCCTGCCAATACCCGTTGATACAGAGAATCGATTGATTCTTTTGCCTTTTTGTTTTTTAAATCATCTCCCTGGGTAGTGAATCTCATGATGTGTGCTACAAGTATTTCTCCCAACGTGTTACGCCGGCCGTGAACTTTAATGATATGGTAACCAAAAGCGGTGCGAACGGGTTCGGAAATTGATCCAACCGCTGTTTTATACGCCACTGTCTCAAATGGATAAACAGTGCGGAAGGCCGATATCCAACCAATGTATCCGCCGTTTTCTTCCGCCGATTGATCTTCCGAAGTTTCTTTTGCTACTTTGGTAAAGTCTTCTTTTGCCAGCCGTTTTGCTATGGATTTGATTTTATTCCAGGCAGCCAGGGTATCGGAAGGACTCGCTGTTTGTGGAATACGGATAAGAATATGACTTACTTCAACATCTTCTTTCATCCTGTCGTATGCTTCCTGTAAAATCTGTTCTTCGACTTTTGAATCGGTAAGATAAGGTTTTGTAAGCTGCGCGCGATAGCCTGCCAGTTCATTGATAAACGATTGGGTGGTGTCTATTCCCTGAGCTTTAGCCTCTTCAACTTTCAGCTTAAAATTAATAAATAAGTCAACATACTCTTCAAGCGTTTTTTTGTCCAACGAGTTGTTTGAATTGTTTTTGTTGTAAATATACTCAAATTCCGATTTCAGCACAGGTTTGCCATTGATCGTCATTAATGTTGGATCGTTGGTTTGAGCAAACAGGATGCCGGAGAAAACAAGTAAAGCGAACGAAATGAATTGTGATTTCATGTGAAAATAATTGTTTTTTAAAGGTCACATGGAACTCGCCTCGCCTTTGGCGTAGACTCGTTTCATAAATAGTCTGATTGTTTTTTATTCGTATAAATTACATGAGGATGTATTAACGTTCAAAAATACAATTATGTTATATAAATCGTGCTATTTTTTAAGTTTTTTTATTCTCCGCGGCTATAATTTGGGGCTTCACTCGTTATTGCCACATCGTGCGGATGACTTTCGGCAACTCCAGCATTCGTAATGCGTGTGAATTTTGCATGATGCAACTCGCTGATTGTGTGAGCTCCACAATATCCCATGCCTGCACGTAATCCGCCAATCATCTGATAAACCACTTCGAATAATGTTCCTTTGAATGGTACGCGGGCTGCAATTCCTTCCGGGACTAATTTTTTCACATCAATTTCGGCATCCTGAAAATAACGGTCTTTCGACCCTTTTTCCATGGCTTCGAGCGAACCCATACCACGATACGACTTAAACTTACGTCCATTGAAAATAATTGTTTCACCCGGCGATTCTTCAACTCCAGCCAGCAATGAACCAGCCATAATGGTATAAGCTCCGGCTGCGAGCGCTTTCACTATATCGCCCGAATAGCGGATTCCACCATCGGCAATAACAGGAACATCTGTTCCTTTCAGGGCTTTTGCTACTTCGTATATGGCCGAAAGTTGAGGCATTCCCACTCCCGCAATTACGCGTGTTGTACAAATTGAACCTGGACCAATCCCGACTTTCACGGCATCGGCTCCTGCTTCAACTAATGCCAAAGCAGCTTCGCCGGTGGCAATATTTCCTACGATAATATCAATATTCGAATACCGTTTTTTGGCTTCTTTCAATGTTTCGATAACGCCTTTTGAATGTCCGTGAGCTGTGTCGATTACAATGGCATCAACTCCGGCTTCGACCAACGCATCGATGCGATCAAAAACATCGGCGGTCACGCCCACACCTGCCGCAACGCGCAAACGTCCTTGTGCATCTTTCGATGCCATGGGTTTGTCTTTGGCTTTGGTAATATCTTTGTAAGTGAGCAACCCGACTAATTTGTTGTCATTGTCGACTACCGGCAATTTTTCAATTTTATGCAGTTGCAGAATATCGGCAGCAGCTTCCAAATCAGTCGAACGTGAAGTTGTAACCAAGTTTTCCTTGGTCATAACATCATCTATGGTTTCATTCATATTGCGTTGGAAACGTAAATCACGATTGGTAACAATGCCGACTAAGTAGTTGTTTTCGTCGACCACGGGAATTCCGCCGATTTTGTATTCGGACATCAAACTCAATGCATCGCCTACTGTTGCTCCCTGACGGATAGTTACGGGATTCGAAATCATACCATTTTCGGCACGTTTCACAATTTCGACCTGTTTAGCCTGGTCGGCTATCGGCATGTTTTTGTGAATCACACCTATACCGCCTTCGCGTGCAATGGCAATGGCCATTTTGGCTTCGGTCACTGTATCCATAGCAGCAGATACAATGGGAACTTTCAACTCAATTCGTCGTGAAAAACGGGTGGAGAGATCGACATTACGAGGAAGTACATCCGAATAGGCGGGAATGAGCAAAACATCGTCGAATGTTAATCCTTCGATTTGGACTCTTTCTGCAATAAATGACATAGAATTTATTTTTTAAATGTTTAAATTTCAAGGAGAAATGACAAAGTCATACTATGAAAAATTATTGCCTGCAAATATACACATTTTTTGCGACAGGGAAAAGCGACTGTCGTGAAAAATTGCAATTGATTTCGGACGTTTTGTTTTTTTAGAAAACATGTAAACTTTCTAT
>JAJFVH010000048.1 GCA_021371875.1 Bacteroidales bacterium | reverse complement strand
AGCAAATTAAACGGGGGCAAAAACGGGCAAAAAGCGGTCGTTAAATTACTTGAATGGGAGCCAAATCTGAAAAATCCTGTGGGTGAAGTGATTGATATATTGGGAGATAAAGGAGACAACACTACCGAGATGCATGCTATTTTGGCCGAATTCGGGTTGCCTTATAAATATCCAGCCGATGTGGAAGCCGCTGCCGAAAAAATAGATGCCGGAATTACTCCCGAAGAAGTAGCCAAGCGTATTGATATGCGTGAAGTTACCACCTTTACAATTGATCCGCGCGATGCCAAAGATTTTGATGATGCGCTTTCTTTGCGCAAACTCCCGGATGGTTTGTGGGAAGTCGGCGTTCATATTGCCGATGTTACGCATTATGTCCGTCCGGGAAGCATTATCGAGCGTGAAGCGCAGGAACGTGCCACTTCGGTTTATTTAGTCGACAGAACTATCCCAATGTTGCCTGAACATTTGTCGAACGGCATTTGCTCGTTACGTCCCAACGAGGATAAATTAACTTATTCGGTTATCTTTCAGATGACTGATGGAGGTGATGTGAAACATTACGAAATTGCTAAAACTGTTATTCGCAGTAACCGGCGTTTTACTTACGAAGAGGCGCAGAGCGTTATCGAAACCGGCAAAGGTGATTTTAAAGATGAAATGTTGACCCTCGACAGGCTGGCTAAAATACTTCGTGAAGAACGCTTTGCCAATGGCGCTATTGCTTTCGACAGGGTGGAAGTGCGCTTCGAAATTGATGAGAAAGGAAAACCAATTTCTGTTTTCTTCAAAGAACAAAAAGATGCGAACAAACTGATCGAAGAGTTTATGTTGCTGGCTAATAAAACCGCTGCAACACATATTGGCAAACACGGAAAAGGTTTAAAAGCCAAGACTTTTGTGTATCGTATTCACGATGTGCCGAATCCCGACAAATTGCAGACCTTCTCCGTTTTTATCAAACGTTTCGGATATAATCTGAAAACTTCGGGCAAACAAACAGCCGTTTCGAGTTCTATCAATCATTTGTTGGACGAAGTTCAGGGCAAAAAAGAACAAAATCTGATCGAAACCCTGGCCATCCGTTCGATGGCAAAAGCCATTTATTCTACTGAAAACATAGGACATTACGGACTTGCATTCGATTTTTACACGCACTTCACTTCGCCTATCCGCCGTTATCCCGATATGATGGTGCATCGCCTGCTCGAAAAATACATGTCGGGCGGCAAGGGAGTCAATCAGCAGGACTACGAAGAGCTTTGTCAGCACAGTTCCGACATGGAACAACTGGCCGCTAATGCCGAGCGCGCTTCGATAAAATACAAGCAGGTTGAATTTATGTCCGAACATATCGGGCAAGTATTCGATGGTGTAATATCCGGCGTTACCGAGTGGGGAATTTATGTAGAATTAGTTGAAAATAAATGTGAAGGCATGATACCTATTCGCGATTTAGACGATGATTATTATACTTTTGATGATAAAAACTATTGTCTGGTCGGACGTCGATATCATAAACGTTATCAATTGGGTGACGAACTGACCGTACGCGTAGCCCGTGCCAACCTGGATAAAAAACAATTGGATTTTGTGTTGGCATAACTATGATCTATTATACAAGCAGGGTAAGACACAATAATCACGTTTATAAGCACATATAAATTAAATAGTGTTTGCAAGAAAACGCCAATCTCTGCGTTGCACTCGCAGCAAAAACTACTCATTTACAAGAGTAAACTCCGTGTTTTCACTGCTTCGTGCGCCTTGACCTTGACGTTTTCTTATCAAATACCGAGTTTTCTTTCAAGCACTAGTTATTCTTGAAATTGAAAAATGACAAAATAAAAAACACCTCGCCAATAAAAAAGCAGAGTTGCAAATTTTTATGTAAATTTGCACCATCACACATTTACACATTCCCCGTTTTCCAATTCCTTCTTTCTTTGTATCTTTACACTCCCTATTAAACAAATCAACAAATAACCAAATCACCCAACAAAAATGGCCGACGATAAAAAAGTTATTTTCTCGATGGTAGGAGTCAGCAAGACATTCCCGCCGCAAAAAAAAGTATTAAACAACATTTACCTTTCGTTTTTCTACGGAGCGAAAATCGGGATTATCGGTCTGAACGGCTCGGGAAAATCCACCCTGCTTAAAATCATTGCCGGCGTGGAAAAAAGCTTCGATGGCGAAGTGGTTTTTTCGCCCGGTTATTCGGTAGGTTATCTGGAGCAAGATCCGAAACTTGACCCAACGAAAACGGTAAAAGAAATTGTGCAGGAAGGTGTGCAGGAGATTGTAGATATGATAGCCGAATACGACAAAATCAACGAACAATTTGCCGACCCCGATGCCGATTTCGATAAACTCATTGCCCGGCAGGGCGAATTGCAGGAGTTGCTGGACCATGCCGATGCATGGAACCTGGATAATAAACTGGAACGCGCCATGGATGCTTTGCGGTGCCCGCCCGAAGATTGGTTGGTCGAAAACCTGTCAGGTGGTGAACGCCGCCGGGTGGCATTGTGCCGGCTGTTGCTCCGCAATCCTGATATTTTATTACTCGACGAACCGACCAACCACCTCGATGCCGAATCGGTGGAATGGCTGGAACATCACCTGCAACAATATGCCGGAACGGTAATTGCCATTACCCACGACCGGTATTTTCTGGACAATGTTTCGGGCTGGATACTCGAACTCGACCGCGGCGAAGGCATTCCGTGGAAAGGAAATTATACCTCGTGGCTCGAACAGAAAACCGCCCGTATGGCCGGCGAAGAAAAACAGGCCAGCAAACGTCGCAAAACGCTGGAACGCGAACTGGAATGGGTGCACATGGCTCCCAAAGCCCGTCATGCCAAAGGAAAAGCCCGTATTGAAGCTTACGACCGCCTGATAAACGAAGACCAGAAAGAAAAAGAAGAAAAGCTGGAGATTTTTATTCCCAACGGCCCGCGTCTGGGGAACAAGGTGGTCGAAGCCATTGGCGTTTCCAAGGCTTTCGGTGAAAAACTATTGTTCGATAACCTGAATTTTATGCTTCCGCCCAATGGCATTGTTGGTATTATCGGTCCGAACGGAGCCGGTAAAACCACCCTGTTCCGCATGATGATGGGACTGGAAAAAGCCGACAAAGGAACCTTTGAAATAGGCGAAACCGTAAAAATCGGGTATGTGGATCAAAGCCACGCCGACATCGATCCGGAAAAAACGGTGTACCAGGTTATTTCCGGTGGAACGGAATTTATCCGCGTAGGTGGCAAGGAAATCAACGCCCGGGCTTACCTGTCGCGCTTCAACTTTGCCGGTGGCGACCAGGAAAAACTCTGCGGCGTATTGTCCGGGGGTGAACGGAACCGCCTGCACCTGGCACTCACCCTGAAGTCGGAAGCCAACGTGCTGCTGCTCGACGAACCCACCAACGATATTGACGTAAATACCCTGCGCGCCCTGGAGGAAGGATTGGAAGCCTTTGCCGGATGTGCTGTGGTGATCTCGCACGACCGCTGGTTCCTCGACCGTATTTGTACGCACATCATCGCTTTCGAAGGCAATTCGGAGATATTCGTATTCGAAGGTTCATACTCCGAATACGAAGAAAATAAGAAAATACGTCTGGGTGATGAAGGGCCAAAGCGCATACGCTATAAGAAACTGATGGTGTAATGCCGGATTCTAAACAAAAACATTGGAAGTTTGAGGATATTCAACTCCGATATTTTTGTTTCTACGATTTATTAGTCGAATTGAAATAAGGCGAAAGAATGTCCTCGTAGTTGTAGTAGCCTTTTCCTTTGTTGATAAGGTTGTGAGCCGCAAAAAGCACTCCCGTACCGAAAGCTTCCCTCGAAATGGATTCGTGTACCAATCGGACGGTTTGGTATGGAAAACCGAAAATAATTTCGTGCTTGCCCACTATTCCACCGGCCCTGATGGAGTTGATTTTTGAAACTTTCACATCCAGCGCTTCTGCAAATTTTACAGCGGTCCCCGATACCCCTTCTTTTTGTTTGAAATGTTCTTCAATTACTTCAATATCAACAAACGGGGCAATCTTTTTAAGTGATTTCGATGCTAAAAGCAGAAAATTTACTCCCAAAGTGATGTTAGGCGACCAAAAAACGGTGGTTCTTTTTGATAATTCTTTCAAAAAAGAAATATCTTCTTTTTGGTAGTGGGAAATAGCTGAAACAATTTTTATTTCGCGTTCTGCTGCTTCATTACCATAGGTATAAATAGCTTGCGAAGATGAAAAATCGATTATAAAATCAACGGGATACATATCAAATAATTCATCCGGCGTAATATGCTCGGTCGAGAATATCTGACCCCTTTCGTTCGAATCAATGCCTAAAAACTCAGGAACCGATCTGTTTTCCAGAAGAGTTTTTCTCCTGAGTACCCATTCAAGCGAAAATTCTTTGTTTTCAACAATTGCAGCTGCTACTGCTTTACCGGTTCTGCCGAAGCCAATCAGTCCCATCTTCATTTTGTCCATATTTTTAAAGGTTTTAAATGAGTGTTATGTGTATCACTGAGGTGGATACAGGTTTGAAATCTGAGTTGTATGTGGTTCCTTGTTTTTTACAGGGAACCATCTCAGATAGTAATCTGTTGATAAAAATTCAACTTTTCTGAAAGTTAGAATCTTCTATTAAGGATAAAGTAATGAATAGATTCGATATTTGCCAATTCACAATGTTTTAATGTGGCGAACAAGTGAAGAAAATTACTTTATGAGCGCTGCAAAAAAATGTATAAATACAATAATGTATAATAGACTTTATTCAAATTAAAATTACATATAACTAAAGTCAAACCACATAGGCTCTTATTCGGGATGCCGGAGTTCCAACTCCGGCAACTTCGACGAAACCGGAATTACTCCCTTCGGTCGTGACCGTTGGTTCCGTCATCCCATAAAATTCTGGCAGTTAAACAGAGCAAGGTAGACTTCAAATAATTAATGCGTCAGCATTAATATTAATTGTGTGTACTTTCCAATAGAGTTCTTTCCCTTCCTGAACTAAAAAACAGTAGAACTATGTGAATTCTATATGCTTTTAAAACATGTATCTAAAAAATTAATCCATATAAACTCTAATAGATAAGTAAGTAGAACAATATAATGTCGTATAATTCAATTTGAACAACAAATAGAACGCGGACCTTCGCTGATATAGCGGATTTTAAAACGGATTTTAATCCCGATAAATCGGGATGATTTTCAGACATATACAGT
>JAJFVH010000046.1 GCA_021371875.1 Bacteroidales bacterium | reverse complement strand
CGGTTAAACCAGGTCATTTGCCTTTTGGCATACCGGCGCGAATCCTGCCGAATCATATTCACGGCAAAATCAAGCGGCCAGTTTCCATCCATATATTCGTAAAGCTCCTTGTAACCGACCGTATTTAACGTATTCAAATGCCTGAACTCATAAAATTGCCCGGCTTCTTCGAGTAATCCTTCTGCCATCATCTCATCAACCCGGCTATTAATCCGTTCGTACAACTCGGAACGCGGCCGGTTTAAACCGATTTTCACGATATTAAAAGGACGTTCTTTGCGGATTCCCGTTCTGATATCCGAAAAAGGTTTTCCCGTTATACTGCAAATTTCAAGCGCATGAAGTACACGTTTATAATTTTGTAAATCCACTTCTCCGTAATGTTTTGGATCGAGACGCTTCAATTCGTTTTGAATATATTCAAGTCCGTTTTCGGCATATTGTTGTCTCCAGAATTCGCGGGTTTCATTATCAATATTCGGCATATCATCAATCCCGTTGCATACGGCATCGATATACATCATCGAACCGCCGACGAGCATTACCACATCGTTTTGACGAAAAAGTTCATCGAGCAATTGCATTACATCCAGTTCGTATTGTCCGGCATTGTATTCGTCGTGAATAGAGTGCGAACCGATAAAATAATGTTTAACCCGTTTCAACTGGGATTCGGTTGGAGCGGCAGTACCTATTTTTAATTCCCTGTAAAATTGCCGTGAGTCGGACGAAACAATCGGACAACCGAAATGCTCAGCCATTCGCAGGCTGATTTCAGTTTTACCAACTCCCGTCGGTCCCAGTAAAACAATTAAGACCTTGTTTCCCTCTCGTTTAATCATTTAATTAACTGATAATAAAAAAACAGAAAATAAGCAGCCTTACTTTCTGTTTTTGTAATCGTTACTTTGTTGATTATTAATATTTTGTATCTTCAGAAAAAAGACTTGAATCATCGAAATTCATGTCGCCAAATCCTTCTTCGTCCAATTCATCAATATCAAAATCCTCATCACCGTAGAAGTTTTCATCCAGATTAAGTTTTGGTGCATCTAAAATTGCCTCATCCGAAAGGGTTTGTTGCGGCGCTTCACCTTTTGCCATAACGCATTCAGGTTTAACAACAGTTTTGCCGGGGATAATTTCACTTAACTCAATAAAGAATGCCCTGTCGGAAATCATATCAAACACATAAAGCAGTTTTTGCTTTTCGTCCGAAATCAACTCCTCAAGTTTAGTATCTTCCATCACTAAGTTGTCATACTCCGAACTTGATTCCATTTCGATCAGCGTTACTTCTTGTCCTTTTTCCCAATCGTCGGAACATAAAAAGAAGGTAGTCATTTGATTCTTTTCATATTTGACAGAATCCAAAATAGCGTTATGCAGGTCGAAGAAAGTAGCTTCGGGATCTATTTTTATTATTCGTACAAAATTATCTATCTCATCGGACAGCAATGTAAATTTATATACCATTTTCGTGGGTTTTTAATTCGGTGGTAAAAATAATATTATTTTTCCTAATGACATCTAATAATATCAAACTTATTTCAAAAAAAATGACTTCCATATTGTATGGAAGTCAATCTAAATTCTTTATAAAGAAGTGTTTATTTTACACGCGAACAATTATTTAATGCTTTAATTTCTCTTGAATCTCATGTACGCTCGAACGGAAATTTTTATCAATATCCATCAAGTCGTTTACAATTTTACAAGCATGTAAAACCGTGGCATGGTCACGTTGTCCGATAGCAAATCCGATAGAAGATAATGAATTCTTTGTCAGCTGTTTAGATAAATACATGGCTATCTGGCGAGCCTGGACAACTTCACGTTTGCGGCTTTTAGTCGAAATAGCATCGACAGATAAAGAAAAATATTCGCATACGGCGTCCCGAATTTTTTCAACAGTATTGATCCTGTGCGTAACATTTACAATCCGGCTTACAATTTTCTCTGCCAGTTCAATATTGACAGGCATATCGACCAGGGTTGAGTGGGCCAGTAACGAAACCAGCGTTCCTTCGAGATCACGCACATTATCGATTACATGTTCAGCAATAAAATCAACTACTTCGACAGGAATTTCCAACCCATCGCGGTAAATCTTATTTTCGAGTATCGATTTTCTCAGCTGGAAATCGGGTTTTTCAATCTCGGCTGATAAACCCCACTTGAAACGGGTAAGCAATCGTTGCTCCAAACCTACCATAACAATCGGCGAACGATCGGAAGTTAACACCAACTGCTTTCCGCTTTGGTGCAAATGATTAAAAATATGGAAAAATGTATTCTGGGTTCCGGTTTTACCGGCAAATTCCTGAATATCATCTACAATAAGAATATCAATTGTTTGATAAAAGTTCAGAAAATCATTGACCGTATTGCTTCTTACCGCATCAGTGTACTGGATTTGAAAAGTATTTGCCGAAACGTATAAGGTGCGCTTTTCAGGGTGAAGTTGTTTGGTCATCACACCGATAGCGTTGGCAAGATGGGTTTTCCCCACACCTGATTGCCCGTAAACGAACAACGGATTGAAAATAGTTTTACCGGGTTCGTTGGCAATGCTTACACCGGCAGTTCGGGCCAACTTGTTACTGTTTCCTTCAATCAGGTTGTTAAAATTATACGAGGGGTTCAGTTGTGGATCGATATCGGGCAATTGCGTTTTATGATAAGGACTTACATAATTTGAAGAAGAAACGGCCTGTTTGGGTTTTGGAGTTTCGTTGGCACTCGGTATCTGAGTTCCTGTCCCACTTGTTTTGTCAATCAACACACGATATTCCAAACGCGTACCGTTACCCACAACACGATACAAAGTCATCCTCAATAAATCGATGTACTTTTCTTCAATATATTCAACAAAAAACTGACTGGGAACCTGTAAAACAAAAATATTATTATCATATTTAAGTGCTACAATAGGTGCAAACCAAGTGTTGTATGAAGCTTCGCTTATATTATCTTTAATTACACCAAGGCAACGATTCCATAATTGTTCGGGATGATTCAACATACTAATTCAATACAAAAAAATTACAAACTCGTGTTTCAACATTCAATTTATTCACTTGAAAATACATCCTTGCATTTACTCGGTATTTCGATCGGCTATTTTCAGGACTACAAAAATCTAAAACATTTTCGACAAAAAAAAATAACATTTTTTTTGTGAACTTATTTTAATTCCCATTTTATTTATTTTCAGAAACTTAGTAGAAAGCTATGAAACACAAACATTTAATTGTAACATTTTTGTAACATCATTGATATTAAATAAGTTAACAAATTGAAAGTAATTCTACAATTTCATGGTTAAAAAAAGCCGAAACACTTATTAACAAAAGGTTTCGGCGTTGAAAAATATTTAAATATATTTTTTTGGGATAAAGCCACTATTTAAAACAATTCTAAATAGTAATTTTAATTACTTTTGCGTCCGAAGAGGGAAAAGTGGACATAACGTTTGGGGCTTTGTTTCAAATCAATCAACAACTTATCGGCGCTGGCGGCTGTATTGTTAAGATTCAAATACAATTCTTTGTCGTTCAACAACAATCCTAAAGAGCCTTCCGAATTATTAACTTTATCAGTTATCAGGTTTAAATTGGCAATGGTATGGTCGACGCTTGCAAATGTCGCAGCAAAATCAATTTTCTTGAGATTCCCGCTAACCTGTTTAAAGTCGCTTGTTACGGTATTCACATCGGTGATAATGCGGGGGACATCGCTGTTCATTAATTTTTTGAGCTGAGCCGAAGAAACCGCCAAATCTGCCGTGGTTTTTTCAATTGACAACAGGCTGTTGTTTAGTTCCTTGCCTTCGACGATAACACGAACCGCACGTATCAACGAATCGGCCTGAGTTGAAAGGTTTTCGATCTTAGGCATCAAATCGCCCGAGAGTTGCGCCATCAGACCCGTACCCACTTGCGATTCCACCGTATCGCCCGGAGCATACAATTCCTGCGATGCAATAAGTGGGGCATAAACCAATTGGATAGCTTTACCGCCCATCAATCCGTCGTCGAACAGTTCGATTTTAGCGCCTTTGGGGACACTTATATCATTACTCACCGAAATTTTCACCACGAATGCAACATCTTTTGTAAAATCATATTTAATCTTTTCAACCTGACCGACCTTATACCCTTTAACGTAAACCGGCGATGAAGGAACTAAGCCGTCTATGTTTTCATAAGTGGCATAATAATAATCTATCGGAGTAAAAATATCTATTCCTTTGAGGAAATTTAAGCCAAAATACAACACGAAAATGGCTACAACAGCCATGATACCTACTTTAACTTCTCTGGTAAAAAAATTCCTTTTCATTTTTATCTTTTTTTTTTTTGAACATCAAATAAATCGAGTCCTATTCTTATTTTGTTAGCTTCAATGCTTCTTTTGCAGTTATCTTTTTATTGCCCACAAACGCGATAATAAATGCATCGGGGAATTTACCGATTATTTCTTTACGAATTTTGGCGATCTTATTGTATTCCGTTTCGACTCCAATCGTATATTTATACATGCCGTTTTCTTCAAAGTAATCCACTTCCTTCAATCCTTTGAAATCTGAAGCATTCGGCTTTAATTTCACCCGGCTTACAAATAATTGCACTTTGAAAACCGGTTTAACATCTGTATTATTAAATACCGTAACAACTGTATTTGAGATGGAAGCGCTATCGGTCGCCTTGGCTTCTGTTGTGGTTTTAGTTTCTGTCGCAGTTTCCGGTTGCACGGCTTCAGTTTCCGAATCGACGGGTTGGGCAAATGAATTCTCAGTGGAACGTTCTGTTATTTCAACGTATTTTTGATTTTCTGTTTGTTTTCCTGATTTTTTATCGTGGTCGCGTTTAAAATTTACGAAAGCATTATATATGGCTGTTGCCATATCCTTCTGACCCGATTCACTTGATAGAAACCGTTCTTCGGCTGGATTTGAAATAAAACCAAGTTCGACCAGCACACTCGGGCAAGCTGACCGGTGCAATACCCAAAAGCCGGCTTGACGTACACCCCGGTCGGAACGGCGGGCAAAATTTGAAAATTGTTTTTGTATGGTGGATGCTAAATCGATGCTTTTATCTATGTATTTATCCTGCATAAACTCGAACATAATATACGATTCGACAGATGCCGGATCAAACCCCTTGTATTTTGTTTTATAATCATCTTCGAGTAAAATAACTGAGTTTTCACGCATGGCTACATCCAGATTGGCTTTTGATTTTGCCAAACCGAGAGTAAATGTTTCAGATCCGAAAGCCAAAGAACTTTTTGCCGAATTGGTATGAACGCAAATAAACAAATCGGCATGATTGTTATTCACAACATCTGCCCGCTCCTGTAAAGTAAGGTATTTATCCGTCTTGCGGGTGAAAACCACATTTACATCTTTGAGATTTTTTTCGACTAAAGCGCCAAGTTGCAAACTTACGGCAAGATTAATATCTTTTTCGCGCGAAATGGTTCCGATTGCTCCGGGATCGTGTCCACCGTGACCGGCATCAATCACTAAAGTAAATTTGGTGTTCTGCGCCGTATTATCGATTGTTAATGCAAAGAGCATCAACATCAACAAAAAAATTGAATTATATTTGGAAAATTTGTTTTTAAATTTCATAGCAATTCGTCAAACTGACTGAAATTTTACAGGTGAATTTTGTGCAAAAGTAATGCTTTTATCCTGTTTACAATGCTTTAGGAATGAGTAAATTTTCAAATTATTCATAAAAAAAAGTTATACGGAGAAAAGACTCCTTTTTTTTGACTAAATTTGCATTCCAATTTTAAATAACAACACACCTGCCTGATGCTTGTTTGTAAGAGTTTATATATCAACAACAGAAACATAATAATAGTTATTTTATTGTGTTTCTTTTTACCTTCGATAAGCTATGGGCAAGCAAAAACCGTGGCAGATTCGGCAAGGCTGAACTTATCTAAAATTGATAGCTTACAAAATAATACAACCGATAGTGTCAACATCAACACACAGGTTAAGCAAAAACCAAACCAAATCGACGCCGAAATAAACTACACCGCAAAGGACTCAATCGTGTTTTTAGGAAACGGCACCGGTTTCCTGCATGGCGAGAGCGATGTAAAATACAAAAATATTAATCTGAAAGCCGATTTTGTTCGGGTCAGTATGGATAGCAGCCTGTTGTTTGCCCGCGGTAACACCGACAGCCTTGGCACCAAGATAGGAGAGCCTGTATTCAGCGAAAATGAAAAATCGTATTCGTCCCGGGAACTAACCTACAATCTTCGATCAAAGAAAGGCTATATACGTCAGGTTGTTACACAAGAAGGAGAAGGCTACATTATAAGCGAACGGACGAAAAAAACTCCGGATGATGTGTTTTGCATGACCGGTGGAAAATATACCACCTGTGATAATCACGATCATCCTGATTTTTACCTGAGCTTGTCGAAAGGGAAAGTAAAACCCGGAGAATATATAGTTACCGGACCTGCTCACCTTGTTATAGCTGATGTTCCCTTGCCTATTGCTATTCCTTTCGGATTTTTCCCTTTTACAAGCCAGTATTCATCGGGGGTGTTAATGCCGAACTATGCCGACGAGTTAACGCGCGGATTCGGGCTTACCAACGGAGGTTACTATTTTGCCATTAATGATTATGCCGACCTGGAAGTACGCGGTGATGTTTATACCAAAGGAACCTGGGCTATCAGAGGTACATCCACGTATTTGAAACGCTATAAATTCCGGGGAACCTTAGGCATCGAGTACCGTGTAGATGTTACGGGCGAAGAAGGCATGAGCAATTACAACAAACTGAAAAGTTTTAAAGTTTCGTGGAGTCACAGCCAGGATCAGAAGGCAAACCCTAATTTCGCATTTTCATCGAGTGTAAACTTTTCAACCAGCGGTTTTAACAAAAACAATATCAATTATTACTCCCAGCCTGAGAAAAATTCAGAAAACACAAAATATTCGAGCATCAACATCACAAAACGTTTCCCGAGCATCCCTTCTTTAAGTTTATCGGGTAGTATGTCGATTACACAGCGGACAAAAGATTCGACATTAAGCGTCAGTTTACCAACCCTTAATATATCTTACAGCCGTTTTTACCCTTTTAAACGAAAAGCAGCCGTCGGTAAAGAGCGTTGGTACGAAAAAATATCCATGTCATATACGGGTGCCCTGTCAAACAGCATCGACAATATTAACGAAAAACTTATTCTTCATTCATCGCTCCAGCGCGACTGGAGAAACGGGATGAAACACAACATTCCGGTTTCGGCTACATTCAACATACTGAAATATATCAACGTTTCGCCAACATTCAATTACACCGAACGCTGGTATTTAAGATCCATAAATAAAAGCTGGGACAAAGACCGGCAGATTGATGTAACCGACACAGTTTCCAAGTTCAGTCGTGTGTATGACTTTAACATGGGCGTATCGGCTTCTACAAAATTGTACGGTTTTTATAAGCCTGTTAGTTTTTTATTTGGAAATAAGATTGACCGTATCCGTCACGTATTGACTCCAAGCATAGGATTCGGATATACTCCTGATTTTGGCGACCCCCGATGGGGCTATTATGATACGTATACAAAAAGTGTCAAGGATGCTTCAAACCCGAATGTTTATCACGACAACGAGGTACAGTATTCACATTATCAGGGAAGTTTGTATGGCGTTCCCGGAACCGGAAAATCGGGAAGCATCAATTTCTCGTTAGGAAACAATGTGGAAATGAAAGTGCGCAACGACAAAGACACAACCGGCACAAACCCGTTTAAAAAAATCAGTTTAATCGATAATTTTTCAATCAGCGGGAATTACAATCTGGCAGTCGATTCCATGCGTTGGTCAGTTTTTTCGACCACGTTGCGTATAAAAATTACAGACAGTTATTCGTTAAGTTTAAGCGCCGGTTTCGATCCTTACATGTACGGGCTCAACAGTAACGGCGACCCTGTAAGAATAAACAAACTCCGTTGGGAAAATGGCGGATTTCCACGTTTTCAGGGCACAAGTACTTCGTACAGCTATACCATTAGCAACGACACATTTAAAAAGCTCTTCGGTAAAAAAGAAGGAATGGGAAACACAGGCCAGCCTTCGGCTTCGGGTAACGCAAATGAACAAGGGCAGGCTAACCCGGGTTCATCTGCCGGTAATCAAAAAGCAGAAGCGGGCGACGACGGCTATCAGAAAGTTACAATCCCCTGGAGTATCAGCATTAATTATTCAGTTCAGTACATGCCTAAAATGGATGATTTTGACTTTGACAAAATGGAATACAACATGGCTTTCACGCATAACCTGAGTTTAAACGGGAACCTCTCATTAACAAACAACTGGAAAATCAGCGCCAATTCGACTTACGATTTTAAATATAAAAAATTCACTTATACCAGTATCAATGTGAACCGCAGTTTACACTGTTGGAGTATGTCGGGCAGTATCGTTCCGTTTGGCGTGTATAAATCATACAGTTTCCATATCGGGGTAAATGCCAGCATGCTTGCCGACCTTAAATATGACAAACAAAGCGAACCCAGTTCAAATGCTATAAACTGGTATTGATAAATCCAACCATTTACAATGAACAATTTGTATTCCAAAACAGTTTATTGTAAATCGTAACGAATAAAACAAAAAAACAGGGAAAATAAAAAAAACAATCAAAAATAGAAAAATGAAAATTACAGCAAACAAATCAGTCTCAGCGGAATACGAATTGTACGTTGATGGCGAAACAGAAGGTGAATTGGAATTGATGGAAAGAGCCACAGCCGAACAACCTTTGAGTTTTATTTACGGCGTAAACATGATGTTACCCAAATTTGAAGAAAATATTTTCGGGTTGGCTGTCGGCGACAAATTCGACTTCACCATTGGGAATGAAGATGCATACGGACCTTACGAAGACGAAAATGTATTGGATCTGGACCGATCGATATTCGAAGTTGACGGTAAACTTGATACCGAAGTTGTGTTCGAAGGAAATGTAGTTCCCTTGATGGACAACGAAGGACACAGGATTAACGCACAGGTTGTTGAAGTTACCGACACCCATGTAAAAGTAGATTTGAATCATCCCCTCGCAGGTGAAAACCTTCACTTCAAGGGTTCCATCCTCGAAGTTCGCGAAGCCACCGAAAAAGAACTGGCTGCTTTACAAGGCAGCAGTTGTGGTTGCGGTAGCGGAGGTTGCGGCGACGATGGCTGCGGCTGCGGCGATGACGAAGAAGGCGGAAGCTGCGGATCGGGTTGCGGATGTCATTAATCCGACTTAAAATAATCATAAAAATGGATGTTGGGTGAACTTACTCAATATCCATTTTTAGTTTGAGCTTGAAAGAAAACTTAGTGTTTGATAAGAAAAGGTCAAGGTCAAGGCGCACGAAACAGCAAAAACACGGAGTTTACTTCTCGTAAATGAGTAGTTTTTGATGTGAGTGCAACGCAGAGATGGGCGTTTTTTTGCAAACAATAGTTATCAGACTGTCATGTGGTTTCATTATCCGTTCAGTCGGATATTTTAGAAAAAAATGTATCTTTGCAATTGTAAATTGTAAATGAATTAATTGTAAATTATCTGGCATGTCGAACACAATAGGTAAACTATTTACTTTCACCTCATTTGGCGAATCGCACGGAAAAGGAATCGGCGGCATCATCGATGGCTGTCCTGCAGGTATTGAACTCGATGAAGCTTTCGTTCAGAAAGAACTTGACCGCCGTAAACCCGGTCAGTCGTCCATTGCCACACCCCGTAAAGAAGACGATAAGGTTGAATTCCTTTCGGGAATTTTCGAGGGAAAAACCACCGGAACCCCGATTGCCTTTGTTATCTGGAATCAGAACCAGCACAGCGCCGATTACGATCATCTGAAAGAAGTATACCGGCCATCTCATGCCGATTATACTTACCAGCAAAAATACGGTATCCGCGACCATCGCGGCGGGGGGCGCAGTTCGGCCCGCGAAACTGCCGCGCGCGTTGTGGCAGGCGCCGTTGCCAAACTTGCCTTAAAACAACTGGGGGTCGAAATCACGGCTTTTACTTCGCAGGTCGGGCATATTGCCATGACCCAAACGATTGAATCGACCGATTTATCGTTGATCGAAGATAATATTGTTCGTTGTCCGCAACCGGAGGTAGCCGTGAAAATGATTGAATATATCAGGGAATTGAAAAAAGAGGGCGATTCAATCGGTGGCGTTATTTCCTGCATAATCAAAGGAGTTCCTCTTGGTTTAGGCGAACCGGTTTTTGATAAACTGCAAGCCCGGTTAGCATTTTCTATGTTAAGCATCAACGCGTCACATGGGTTCGATTATGGCCGGGGGTTCGAAGGCGTGAACCTGAAAGGGTCGGAAATGAACGACTCATTCGTGAAAGATGGCGATAAAGTCTCGACAAAAACCAATAACTCGGGTGGCATTCAGGGCGGCATAAGCAACGGGCAGGACATTTATTTCCGCGTGCTGTTTAAACCGGTTGCCACTATTTCGAAAAAACAGGATACCGTTGATATCCACGCCAACGAAGTAGAACTGGAAGCCCGCGGACGTCACGATCCTTGCGTCCTGCCACGTGCAGTTCCGATAGTAGAAGCTATGGCAGCTATGACTTTACTGGATTTGTATCTGATAAACAGTGGTAAGCAGTAAAAATTGTAAACTAAAAGCAAATTTTGCATACTTGTCTTTGCTCTATTATCTTTTATCTATGCTCTAAAATAATATGGAAATCACATTGCAACACTGGGCAATTATTATCAATCCCAAATCGGGGAAAAAGAAATTCCGCCTGCAACGGAAATATTTATTTCTGGTTTTGAAGCATCACAATATCCAGTTCGATTACAGGGTAACGCGTTTTGCAGGACATGCGTCGAAAATAGCCCGCTATTTTATAGAGAAAGGTTTCAAAAATATCATGGTGCTGGGTGGCGACGGAACCATGAGCGAAGTGATTAATGGCATTTTTGGTGCAAAAGTCGAAAACACTTCAGAGTTAAAGATAGCGCTTATCCCCCGCGGTACGGGCAACGACTGGGGGCGATTCTGGGGACTGACGGCCGATTATCGAAAATCTATCGAAGTACTTCTGAAAGGCAAAACACAGCCCATCGATATAGGCAAAGTGGAGTACGACATGGAAGGCGAAAAGGAAGCCCGTTTCTTTATCAATTCCGTTGGACTGGGGCTGGATGCAGCCGTAGTCAGCCTTACCCACCGGCTGAAAGAAATTTTCGGGAGTCATTCGTTTATGTATTCTGTTTCGCTGCTGCTCGCTGTTTTCAGCTATCGTTCGCACAA
>JAJFVH010000013.1 GCA_021371875.1 Bacteroidales bacterium | reverse complement strand
GTTTCATCTGTTTATAATTTATATATCTGCCCCCTAACCCCCTAAAGGGGGAATAATACAGGTACTTTGAGTTTTGTTATTTTATAATCATCTCCTTGTGTGTCCTGATTTTTAATCTCGGTCATGGGGGTTTCATACGATAATAATTGTTTTTTAAAGGTTGTATGGAACTCGTCTCGCCTTTGGCGTAGACTCGTTTCACACCTATCTGAGATTAAAATTATAAGTAATTGTACCTGTTGCAATCCCGCTGCCACTCGTAAATCTTGTGCTTCTTGCCGCTGTAATAGCGGCGTTTCTGGTTGCCTGATCCGAAATAGTCGTGGGGGAACTAATAGATGCGCTTGTCACTTTTCCACTGGCGTCGACACGGATGCTTACTGTAACTTTACCTTCAACATCATTATCATAGCTTGGCGAAACAAGCCTTCCGCTTAACGATCTTCCGCTCAGCGACCAGGAGTTACCACCGGAAGAACCTGAACCCGCAGGATTGCCCTGTGTAGTATTTCCCGAGGTCGTTCCACTACCGATTGAGCCGCCGTTTCCGAATAATCCATTCATTGAGTTGGCTTTATCAATGGCTTCCTGTTCTTTACGTTTTTTTTCGGAAGCTACCCGGGCTTCTTCAAGCCGTTGTTTTTCAAGAGCATCCCTTTCTTGCTTCTCTTTTTTCTTTTGCTCGGCGATTGCCAACGAATTATCATCCTGCGTCATATAATCCTGTTTGCTCGGTTTGGGTGTTGCAGCAGGAAGTGTAGCAGCCTCGGTTGGCGGTGAAGTTGGTGTCTCAACCATGCCGGCGCCATCAACAGCATCACCAAAGCTCACCATGATGCCCTCATCTTCAGGCATTTTTATGCCAGGCATAACGATTAGAAACAACAACAATAACAGCAATCCTGTTAAGATTGCCGAGCCGACCATACCATGTAATTCAGATTTATTCACGTAAACTACTTTTGTGCTGTTTGAGTTGCAATAACTAATTTCAATTTATGCTGGTTAGCAATATCAAGCACCTTCACTACTTCTTTATAGGCAATATTCTGGTCGGCATGCAAGGCAATATAGGTGGTAGAATCCTGAGCCACCAAATTCAGGATGTACGACTCAAGCGCCTCGGGAGCTACCTGTTCCGGCAAACTACTGCCTTTGGCTACGAAATAATTACCTTCTGCATCGATAGATACTTTGGCAATCACTGATTTTGTCGATGTAGTGGCTTTGCTTTGCGGCAAATTCAACTTTATATCGTTTGGCGATGACATAGTTGATGCTATGATGAAAAAGAGAAGTAACAGGAAAATAATATCAGTCATAGATGACATCGAAAACCCGGCTTCTATTTTTATTCTTTTCTTTAATGCCATTTTGTTATTTACAATTTAATTATTTACGATTTGAAGGTTTGTTTCGCCGAAGGCGAAATAAAAGTTTGAGAATTACTTACAATTAATCAGCCTGCCAACTAATTAAATTAATCAATTTTACGCCGGCTCATTCAATAAATCGAGGAATTCCATGGTTCTTGCCTCGAGCTTACGAACGACCGAATCAACTCTCGATACCAAATAATTATATGCAAAATAAGCAATAATCCCCACGATCAAACCTCCGATAGTTGTTACCATAGCCTGATACATACCAACCGATAAATCACTTAACTGAATCGTACCTGTGTTATTTAACGACATTCTATAAAAAGTTGAAACCATCCCTGTTACTGTTCCGAGAAAACCAAGCATAGGAGCACCTCCCGAAATGGAAGCCATAATAACCAATCCTTTTTCAAGATTTGCAATTTCAAGGTTACCAACATTTTCGATGGCAATAAGTACATCGCTCATGGGACGTCCCAGGCGGCTGATTCCTTTTTCGACCATGCGAGAAGTAGGCGTATTTGAATCGCGGCACAATTTTACTGCCGCATCGATTTTTCCATCATAAATATAATCCTTAATTCTGTTCATGAATGAGTTATCCTCTTTAAGGGCTTGCTTAAGAGTTAACAAACGTTCAATAAGTAAATACATGGCAATGGCAAACATGACAACCAACACATACATGATTGGCCCTCCGTATTTAAACATTTCCCAAAGATTCATTTCTTTAGCAACAGTTTCTGTTGTAGTGGTTGCAACGGTATTAGCTGCCTGAAGGATAAGCATTAAGTTCATAAAGTTTTAAAATTTATAAAGTTTGTTCGTTTCGTGTTTGAAAGTTTGAAAACCTTGATCAACCTGATTAACGGAATTACCGGCTTTTCAAATATTGTGCCGTATTTATTAACGGAAATTTATTGTAATTGTTTTTTGTATTGTTTAATTGTTTCTTCTAAACCCAAATAAAGTGCATCCGAAATCAGGGCATGACCGATTGAGACTTCATCAATCCATGGAATGATTGAATGCATGTATTTTAAATTTTCGAGACTCAAATCATGTCCGGCATTTAAACCCAATCCGAGTTTTTTGGCAAGTTTTGCAGCCTCGAGGAAAGGAGCAATGGCTTGTTCCTTGTCTTTCGGGTAAAGCGTGGCATACGGTTCAGTATAAAGTTCTACGCGGTCGGCTCCGGTTTTGGTTGCATATTCAATGTTTTTCAGGTTGGTATCCACAAATATTGAAACCCGGATGCCGACACTTTGAAAATCGGCAACAACATCTTTCAGAAAACCAAGATTTTTCTCCGTGTCCCAGCCTGCATTTGAAGTGATTGCATCATGAGCATCGGGTACAAGCGTTACCTGATGAGGTTTTACAGCCTTTACCAATTTGACGAATTCTGGTGTTGGATTCCCTTCTATATTAAACTCTGTCTTCAAAATCGGCCGTAAATCCCAAACATCTGCATATCGTATGTGCCGTTCGTCGGGGCGGGGATGAACAGTAATACCTTCGGCTCCGAACTTTTCACAATCCAACGCTACCTGGCATACATTGGGCACATTTCCACCACGGGCATTCCGGATGGTAGCAACTTTATTTATATTTACACTTAATTTAGTCATTATTTTTTAGTTCGAATGTTTAAAATCTGCACATCCCGGGCACTGCTTAAAAAAACCACTATAAACAGAAACAAATAACGAACTTAATTAATTTGCTCGTTTCATTTACATTTTGTTCCTTTGCAATGCCAAAGTAAAATTATTATATTTGTGCTACAAAAATAGTTTAAAAAAATGAATCACAGGAGTCTTTTGTCTGAACTTTCATTTTTTTATTGATAACGATAAACTTAATGGATCATTTATTTTTTTTCTTTATCAGATAAAATTCATTCATATACCTTTAAAACCATGAAAATTGCCATTTTTGGAAATATTTACCGGCCTGTGATTCTAACACACATAAAAGCGCTATTCGACTTTTTTAACAGAAAGGAAGTGACACTCATGCTCGAACATGAACTCTACAATTTCGTTAAAGAAAACGGAGATTGTTGTTTGGATCAGGTAATAAAAATAGACACCGACCGTTTCGATGCGGACATAGCCCTAAGTATCGGAGGAGATGGTACTTTTTTAAGTACAGCAGCTCATGTTGGCAAAAAACAAATTCCGATCTTAGGAATTAATACCGGACGTTTAGGATTTCTGGCCGATGTTCCCGGCGAAGATATGCTGCCGGCATTAGATGCTATCCTGAATTCGAATTACAACATTGAAGACAGATCACTTCTGTTTGTAGAAGCTTCGGATGGCACCCAGTTTGAATATCCCTTCGCCTTGAACGAAGTCTCGGTTCTGAAACAGGACAGTTCTTCTATGATCAGCATACACACACATTTAAACGGGGAAGCAATTCACACCTATCAGGCTGATGGGTTGTTAATATCAACCCCTACCGGTTCAACAGCTTACTCGATGAGCGTGGGTGGACCGTTGGTAGTTCCTCAGGCTCAGAATTTTTTACTTTCACCCGTTGCTTCGCATAGCCTGAATGTCCGCCCCTTGGTTGTTCCCGATAACTGGGTAATCGAACTAGATGTAAAAAGCCGCAGCCATTGTTATCAGATTGCACTCGACGGACGAACTGTGATTTTGGGCGAAAATACAAAACTGAGAATCACAAAAGCCGACTTCAGTATAAAAGTGGTCAAACAACTTAACCATACATTTTTTCACACACTCAAAAGTAAATTAATGTGGGGAATGGACAAACGGAATTGAGAATCCAAAGTTTTCCACTTGGAGAAAGAATAAAAAGGTAAACGGAGTTTAGGGTTAAAGCTTGTCTTGCCAGAAGCAAGATGAAAATTTGAATATTTGAAATAATTCTTTCATTTTAAAGGATTTATATACACCGGGAAAAATGAGAATAGTTTTTATGGGTACGCCGGAATTTGCGGTGGAAAGTTTAAAAGTATTGGTTGAAAACAATTATAATGTTGTGGGTGTGATAACCATGCCCGATAAACCGGCAGGACGCGGACACAAACTTCAGATTTCGGCGGTAAAACAATATGCACTTGAGAAGAATCTGAAGATTCTCCAACCTGAAAAATTAAAAGACGAAGCTTTTCTGGCTGAATTACGTGCATTACGAGCCGATGTTCAGGTTGTTGTCGCTTTTCGCATGCTGCCCGAAATGGTTTGGAATATGCCGCAATACGGCACTTTCAATCTGCATGCCTCACTCCTGCCCCAATATCGCGGCGCTGCTCCAATCAATTGGGCTATTATCAACGGTGAAAAAGAAACCGGAGCAACTACCTTTTTTCTTACCCACGAAATTGATACAGGAAAAATTATTCTGCAGGAAAAACTCCCGATTTCAGAAAATGATGATGCCGGTACAATTCACGACAAACTGATGGTTATGGGAGCCGGAATGGTGCGAAAAACCGTTGACTTACTGATTGAAGGAAAAACCGATGCCGTTGATCAGTCTCAATTTATTCAAAACAAAACTGTATTAAAACCGGCGCCGAAAATTTTCAAGGAAACCTGCGAAATAAATAAGAATAAAAGTGTTGAAGAAGTTTACAACTTTGTACGCGGGTTATCTCCTTATCCTGCGGCATGGCTCGAAGTGCAGTTCCCCAGACAGACAGAAAAAACCGTGTTGAAGGTTTTCGAAACCGAAAGAGAAATCATCGGACACAGTGATGAACCCGGAACTTTGATTACAGACGGCAAGAAATCCGCCAAAATTGCCCTGAAAAACGGGTATATTCATTTAAAATCAGTTCAGGCTCCGGGCAAAAAGCGGATGGAAATCGGGGAGTTGCTTCGTGGAATGAGATAAAAAAACGGCGCTGTAAAATTAGCGCCGTTTTTTTTTATTTTTGATATACGTACTAAAACTTCTTGAGCTCCGAAAGTAATATTTTATTTTCTTCGGGAGTTCCCACCGTAATACGTAAACAATCCATACAAAGCGATACATTACTGCGGTTTCGTACTATAATTCCTTTTTTCACGAGTTCATGATAAATATGGACTGCGTTGTTTACCTGTACCAGCACAAAATTGGCATCGGTAGGATATACATGCGAAACTGCTGACATTTTTCCCAATTGAGTAATTAATTTGCTGCGTTCGGCCAGCAAGGTTTCTACCCACAGCTTTACTTGCGCAGGCGTTTTCATTGCTTCCAAAGCTTGCTTTTGGGTAAGAATGTTTATGTTGTAGGGGTATTTGATTTTATTCAATACCTGCACTACTTCGGCAGAAGCAAAAGCCATTCCCAAACGAATAGCAGCGCTTCCCCACGCTTTCGAAAAAGTCTGAAGTATTACCAGGTTGGGATAGTTGCTTAAATAAGAGCTAAAACTCTCGCCGGCCGAAAAATCGATATAAGCTTCATCGATGACCACAATCCCGCGAAACCAACTCAGCAATTTATGTATCTCTTCGTGATTCAAACTATTCCCGGTAGGATTATTCGGAGAACATAACCAGATTAATTTTGTATGTACATTTGTGGCATCCATCAGTTTATATGCCTCAATATCGAAATTTTTGTTGAGCAAAACTTTACGGTAATCCACGTCATTTATCGAAGCCGAAACTTTATACATTCCATAGGTCGGCTCGATAGCAACCACATTATCCTGGCGCGGTTCACAAAATGCCCTGTACAACAAATCAATCGCTTCGTCGCTGCCATTTCCCAGAAATATATTTTTCACGGGAATGTTTTTAATCCTGGAAATTTGTTTTTTAACCTCCAATTGCTGCGGATCGGGATAACGGTTGTAAGGTGAATTATACGGATTTTCGTTTGCATCAAGGTATACCGATGCTTCTCCTTTAAATTCGTCGCGTGCACACGAATAAGGCTGCAAGTCCCGAATATTTTCTCTTAATAAATCGTTTATTTTCATTTTTCTATGCTTTGTAATAGTGAAAAGGAATTGTTTTTTTGGTATTATTACAATGACTGTTTGAACGACAGCAAAATTATCTCCTGTGGCTACTTTCCCTTATTTCGACTTCCTCCTCTTCATCCAAACGAACCTTCACGGCATTGCTGTGTGCCTGAAGTTCTTCGCTTTCTGCCATAAGAATAATTGCATTACTCAGGTTTGTTAAACCTTCTTTAGTTATTTGCTGGAAAGTTACCTTACGTACAAAACTGTCGAGATTAACGCCATTGTATGCTTTGGCATAACCATTGGTTGGCAAAGTGTGGTTGGTTCCCGAAGCATAATCGCCGGCGCTTTCCGGCGTATAATTTCCCAGGAAAACAGAACCTGCATTTGTTATATTGGCGGCCACGCCCATGTAATACTGTGTCGAAATTATCAGATGCTCCGGTGCATATTCATTCGTTAATTCCACAGCTTCTTCCAATGTTTTCAGTACAATAATTTTACTGTTTTCCAACGCTTTTTTTGCTATGTCTTTACGCGGAAGTTGCTCCAGCTGAATTTCGATTTGTTCCAGAACCGGTTCGACCAAGGCTTCATCAACAGTTACTAAAATAGATTGACTGTCCGTACCATGCTCGGCCTGCGAAAGTAAATCGGCAGCCACAAAGACCGGATTTGCCGATTTATCGGCCAATACTTCAACTTCGGATGGCCCGGCCGGCATATCGATAGCCACATCGCGTAATGAAACGAGTTGTTTGGCGGCAGTTACATATTGATTTCCGGGCCCGAAAATTTTATACACTTTAGGCACTGTTTCCGTTCCGTAAGCCATGGCAGCTATTGCCTGGGTGCCGCCAATTTTGAAAATCCGGTGTACCCCGGCAACTTTAGCCGCATAAAGTACAGCAGGATGAACTTTTCCTTCTTTGTTGGGTGGTGTGCAAAGTACGATTTCTTTACATTCAGCTATCTGGGCAGGTATGCCGAGCATTAAAACGGTCGAGAACAAAGGAGCCGTCCCACCAGGAACATATAAGCCTATTTTCTGTATAGCAATGGCTTTTTGCCAGCAATAAACACCGGGCGAAGTCTGAATCTCGGGTAAATCATTTTGCTGTTCGGAGTGAAATTTCCATATATTGCGCCTGGCCATTTCGATGGCTTGTTTCAATTGAATGGAAATCATTTTTTCGGCTTCGGCAATTTCTTCTTTGGTTACTTCAATGGCTGCAAGCTGAACTTTATCGAACTTTTCGGTATATTCTTTCAATGCTTTATCCCCACGCAAACGAACATCGTTCAATACCTTTTCCACTGTATCGAATAAACTTGTATTATCAAAAACGGGCCGGGCTAATATACTGGCCCAGTTTTCCTTCGGAGGATATTTTATTATTTGCATGTTACGCAGATATATTGTATGTGTTTTAGCCTACAAAGTAAATCATTTTATCAGAAACGGACAACATATTCAACTACCAATTTGTTCTGGTCGTTTACCACCCCTTTGGCAAAGAAATATTGCTCGTAATTCAACCGGATATCATTCAGAAAAGGCTTATCCAGACTAAAAGTCAATCCGCCTGTAATACGTGAACGGGCAACATCATCAGTCTGATATATTCCATCGGTCGAGGCCTTGCCTTTATTGTTATCTGTCATCATATCATAACGAATCAACGGGGTTATCTTATTGATATGTTTTAACTTATGAGTTTTAATATTGTAAGCGAGAAAAGCAAAAAAACCTTCGGTAGCAGAGAAAACACTGCCACTATACGATTTGTAAAAATATTCACTCTCTAAATGCAGTCCGTTACAATCGAAAAAACTCCCGACATTGTACATGTTCATACGTAAATCGTAAGGCCTGACCGAATTCAAATTCATGGTGAAATTCAGGTTTCTGACAGGTGTAACAACCCCACGAATTACATAACTGAGTTCATCGGTTTTTCTCCATTCTTTCTGATCATATAAGCCGGTTCCGTTGTAAACGCCTGCTATGATATCAAAAGGTATTCTCTTTTTGTTTTGAAATGACAGGGTAGCGCCTACATCGCGCAAACCCGTGAGTTGCTTTCCGATAAATGAACGATTGGCAAAATACAGTAGATGCGGCGGGCGTAAGTTATCGGTACTGAACGGAATTTTTTGTTGGCCAATTGTAAATGTAAACCATTTCCGGGGCTGGAAACGTATATATGCATCGAGCATTTTGGTCACACCTTCGTCCGACAAATCAATTTCAGCTTTGTATGAAACAATCGGACTAAACCTTCCGTTTATGCTGAAACGCGCATTACGTACCTGAAAACGTTGTTCGTCGATACTTGCATTATATTCATATTTTGCACGGATGGTGCCTTCAATTTGAGGTATGAACAGGGAATCGATTGTTCTTGAAAACACGCTTGCAGTAATAAGCAGAAAAACTAAAAGCACATTAAATTTCATCATCTGATATGTTTATTCTGAGGGTTTATTAATTCCAACTTGACACGAAATTGTTCCATTCCAGAAAAAGTTCTTCCATGCTATCCAGCACAACATCTGCTCCGCTGTTTGTCAAAACTTCCTTTTCCAATGGCCCTGTATTAACGGCTATTGTAAAAAGCCCGGCTGCTTTTGCAGCTTCGATACCCAAAGGAGCGTTTTCCACCACCACCACTTCCCACGGGTTAACTCCCGATTTTTTCAATGCTTTCAGATAAGGTTCGGGAAAAGGTTTTCCTCTTTTTACATCGAAAGCCGTTACCATTTTTTCCTTCCGGAAAATACCGGGAAAGTACGACTGCAAACTATCAATCAAGCTGGGTTGGCCCGATCCTGTTACCACAAAAATCTGTAATCCTTGAGCTTTTGTTTTTTCGAGTAATTCTAAAGCAAAAGGCATTTTTTGAGTTGTGCTATGCGCTTCAAAATATTTCGATTTTAAACGATATATTTGTTGTTTCTCCTCTTCGGTAGCATTGCGGCCATAGGTACGGTTAAAAACTCCATCAATCGTAGAATGGCCAGTGCGACCTTCGTTCATATAAGCTTCATAATGGGTGAAAGGAATTTCTACATCTTGTAATGCTTGCACCCAGGCTATTGCATGGTATTTCATGGAGTCGAAAAGTACGCCATCCATGTCGAAGAAGATAGCTTTCGGATTAAAATCGGGGTAGTTTTTTTCTTTTAAAAACTTTTGAATGGCAGAAGAAAACATCTGTTTTTTTTTTGAATTTTTGTGCAAAGATACTTTTTTTGTGCCTTAAATGCCACATTTTTCGTGTTACCAGATTGAAAATATGACATAAATATTATTTTAAGTTCAAAAAACTGTTAAATATGTAATCTGGAAGTCATTCTATTTTATAAAAAATTTTGCTTTTTATAAAAAAACAGTAACTTTGCACCCGCAAAATTGCTCGGGATGTGGCGCAGTTGGTAGCGCGCTACGTTCGGGACGTAGAGGTCGCAGGTTCGAGTCTTGTCATCCCGACAAATTATCAAGTAAGAACGTTTTTTTAAACGTTCTTACTTTTTTTATGCAACGTTTTTGCAACGTTTTGAAGTTTGTTTACATCTAACATCAAAATATGGTATAATTTTTGTAATTTTGCACTGAAAATAACACTCTTTATGAAAACCAAAATAATATTACTTTTAGCAATAGTAAGCATTGCATTCACAGCATGTAACCTTGAAGGCGAATCGAACTATGTTCCCGAAATATTTTTTGCAAAGTTTCCCACCAATAATTCGGGCGACTCACTTGACATATATTATACTGATGAAGCAGGTTCATACCGGCTCGACACAATAACAGTAGGAGATACAATTTCGTTTCAAATGTACATTACAGGATACGAAAACAATTTGACTGCCTTTTATTTAAAAGAATCTGCCGACAGTGTTACAAAGATTATTTTGCCAAGTAAAAGTTCAATGGATTCGATTTTTTTACCAACATCGAATTACAACACGGGTAAATTTCTTATGAAAGGATTATCAACTTCTCTTTACTTTCCCTTTAAATATGTTGCTAAAGAACCAAGCAAAGAAGCTAAAATTGTTTTCACAGCAGTATCCGATGCTCATTTTGAGGAAAGCATAGGAACCAACACGGTTTCATTCACCTTAAAAACCCCTATTGTAGCTAAAACCGAAGATTAATTGCCGGTGAATGTATAAAATTACGGCTGCTTTCCTCTATTTGGTAAGCAGCCGTTTTATTTCGTTCGATCTGTAAGGAAAATTGATTACAGCCTCGCTTTGATTGCTTTTGTTTCGGCTTCGTAACCGGGTTTATCGAGCAAGGCAAACATATTTTTCTTATATGCTTCCACGCCCGGTTGGTCGAAAGGATTTACACCCAATACGTAACCGCTTATACCACAAGCCTTTTCAAAGAAATAAAGCAGTTCGCCCAAATAATATTCATTCAACTTAGGCAATTCTACCTTCAGATTGGGCACACCGCCGTCGATGTGGGCAATCATGGTTCCGAGTTCTGCCATTTTGTTTACTTCGTCTACGCGTTTTCCTGACAAAAAGTTCAAACCATCGAGATTGGCTTCGTCATGAGGAAAGATTTTGGTATAATTCGGTTCATTCACCGAAATAACCGTTTCAAAAATGCTGCGTTCGCCTTCCTGAATCCATTGGCCCATCGAGTGCAAATCGGTAGTAAAATCAACCGCAGCAGGAAAAATGCCTTTGTTTTCTTTTCCTTCGCTTTCTCCGTAAAGTTGTTTCCACCATTCGCCGATATAATGCAATTTCGGATGAAAGTTTACAAGAATTTCAATTTTCTTACCGTTTTTGTACAATTCATTGCGTACGGCGGCATATTGAGCAGCGGGATTGTCTTCGAATGCGGTTTCCGCGCCGCAAAGTTTTTCCATAGTTACAGCACCTGCCACTAATTGACGGATATCGAATCCCGCAACGGCAATAGGCAATAATCCAACAGGAGAAAGCACCGAATAACGACCTCCGATATTGTCTTCAATTACATAAGTTTTGAGGCCTTCCTGAGTTGCCAAAGTGCGCAAAGCACCACGAGCTTTATCGGTAACGCAAACAATCAGTTTTTTAGCTGCTTCTTTGCCTTGTTGTTCTTCCAATTGCGTTTTCAGCAAACGGAAAGCCAAAGCCGGTTCGGTTGTTGTCCCCGATTTTGAAATAGAAATAATTCCGAATTTTTTATTTTTCAACAGTTCCTGTAATTCGTAAAGATAATCTTCACCGATATTTTGTCCGGCATAAACCACTACAGGCGATTTACGTTCGGTTTGTAACCAATCAAAGCTGTTCGACAAAGCATCGATCACCGCCTTTGCGCCAAGATAGCTTCCGCCGATTCCGATAACAACCACCACTTCGCAATTTTCACGGAGGATTTTTGCCGTATTTTCTACATCTGCCAAATGAGCTTCGTCGATTGAAGTTGGCAAATTCAACCAGCCAAGAAAATCGCTTCCCTTTCCTTTTCCGTTGTGTAACGCAGCATTTGCATCAGCTACCCGATTTTTGTAGCCCGCTACTGCTTGTTCGGATACGAATCCGAAAGCTTTGTCGATAGAAAGTTTAATGTGTTGCATAAAATAATAAAGCCCCTTGAAATCCCCGAAGGGAATTTGAGGCATGATTTTAATGATTTATATTGATAATTTATACATATTTTTTTAGAGTTTGCAAGAAAACGCTATAAGTTCCCCTTCGGGAGATTCAGTGGCCATTATTTCAGTTTTTCCGTCAGCTTCCTGATTTCGAGTGTTGGGGAACATCGATTATAGAGTATTTCGTAAACCGCATCAACAATGGGCATGTTTATCTGATACTTTTCGTTTATTTCGTGGATACATTTCGCTGCATAATAACCTTCGGCTATCATTTCCATTTCTATCTGGGCAGTTTTTACCGAATATCCTTTACCAATCATAGTTCCAAAGAGGCGATTGCGGCTAAACTTCGAATAGGCAGTTACCAATAAATCACCTAAATAAGCCGGTTCGTTAATATCGCGGTGCAAAGGATTGGTGGCATTGCAAAAACGATTGATTTCCTGAATGGCATTCGACATGAGTACAGCCTGAAAGTTATCGCCATATTTCAAACCGTGACAAATGCCGGCGGCAATGGAATAAATATTCTTCATTACGGATGAATATTCAATCCCGAGAATGTCGTCGCTGATGGATGTACGTACAAAACTAGTTGTAAACCGCTGAGCCAGTATACGAGCTTTTTCGCGGGAACTGCAACCAATAGTCAGGTAAGAAAGCCTTTCCAGTGCGACTTCCTCAGCATGACAAGGACCGGCAAGCACAGCGATATTATCTTTGGGCACTTTGTAAATTTGTTCAAAGTAATCCGAAACAATCATATTTTCGTCAGGAACTATACCTTTGATGGCAGACACAATGAATTTTCGATCGAGTTTTCGGTGCAATCTTTTCAAATGTTGTTTCAGAAAAGGCGATGGTGTGGCAAATATTAGTATCTCCGAAGTAGCCACAACATGATTAATATTACTGGTAAAATGAATTCTGTCCGTATCGAATTTCACGCCCGTGAGATACGATGGGTTTTTGCTTAGGCGTATAAACTCATCTATTTGCTCCTGACGGCGCATGTACCAATTTATTTCGCCGGAATTGACAAGTGCAATTTTTGCAATTGCAGTTGCCCAACTTCCACCGCCTAAAATAGCTATTTTGCTTTTTTCGTTCATTTATTCAGATTTTAGAGCTAAAATTAAATACTTTTAGGCTCAAAACTAATTTAACTCAATCAACAGATTAACTATTTTCTGTTGCTGTTATCCACGCGGCCACTTCCTCTTTTGACGGATTTGTCAGTTCTAATTTATTTTTCTTATTAATACCGCAAATGTCCTGATGGAATTTATTCGGATTCAGTCCTTTCAAATCGGTTACCATTGTGATTCCTGCTTTTTGAACCACTTCAACCCATGCTTCAGGAATTCCGATTGCCATAAACTTTTCAGCACCATCTTTTTTAACCACTTTCTCAGGCTTCATCTGTGGAAAGAAAAGTACTTCCTGAATGGCTTGCTGTCCGGTCATCAACATTACGAGGCGGTCCATGCCGATTCCCATTCCGGAGGTTGGGGGCATACCATATTCCAGAGAGCGTACAAAATCCATATCGATAAACATGGCTTCATCATCCCCTTTTTCGCTTAATTTTAGTTGCTCCTGAAAGCGTCCAAGCTGGTCAATCGGGTCGTTCAGTTCCGAGTAAGCATTGGCCAACTCTTTTCCGTTTACCATTAACTCGAAGCGTTCGGTCAGTTCGGGATTATCGCGGTGGCGTTTGCACAGTGGCGACATTTCACGTGGATAATCAGTTATAAATGTTGGTTGAATATAATTTTCTTCGCATTTCTCACCGAAAATTTCGTCAATCAGTTTGCCTTTTCCCATGGTTTCGTCGGCTTCGATATGCAGTTTGTTGCAAACTTCGCGCAGTTGCACCTCGTCCATTCCGTTGATGTCGATGCCGGTATGTTCTTTGATGGCATCTATCATGGTAATGCGTTTGAACGGGGTTTTAAAGCTGATAACATTATCACCCACTTTAACTTCACTAGTTCCGTTCACGTCGTGGCAAATTTTTTCAATCATGTTTTCGGTGAAGTCCATCATCCAGTTGTAATCTTTGTAAGCAACATAAATTTCCATCACAGTAAATTCCGGGTTGTGTGTGCGATCCATTCCTTCGTTGCGGAAGTTTTTGGAAAATTCGTACACTCCCTCAAAACCACCCACGATCAGACGTTTCAGGTACAACTCATCGGCAATACGCATATACAGCGGCATGTTCAGCGCATTGTGGTGAGTGATAAACGGACGAGCCGAAGCGCCGCCCGGAATAGATTGAAGAATTGGTGTTTCTACTTCAATATAATCCTGCGCGTTAAAATAATCACGCATAGACTGATACACTTTGGTGCGTTTGAGGAAAATATCTTTTACGCCTTCGTTCACCACCAAATCCACATACCGTTGGCGGTAGCGTTGTTCGGGATCTTCGAAAGCATCGAATGCCACACCATCTTTGTATTTTACAATCGGGAGCGGACGGAGCGATTTGCTCAGCACGGTCAATTCCTGTGCATGCACACTGATTTCGCCCATCTGGGTACGGAACACAAACCCTTTGATGCCGATAAAATCACCGATATCGAGCAGTTTTTTGAATACGGTGTTGTACATAGCCTCCCCTAACCCCTCCGAAGGAGGGGAATAAGATGCTCCCCCTTTGGGGGAGTTAGAGGGGGCTGCTATGTCATCCCGGCTCACGTACACCTGGATACGGCCTTTGGAGTCCTGCAACTCGATAAACGAAGCTTTCCCCATGATGCGACGGCTCATGATGCGGCCGGCTATGCAAACGGGTTTCCCGCTTTCTTCGTCTTTAAATTCGGATTTTATATCGGTTGAAAATGCGTCGGTTGGATATAGGGCGGCAGGATATGGATCGATGCCCAAATTACGTAACTCGGTCAGACTTTGGCGTCTGAACTGTTCTTGCTCACTAAGTTCTATGCTCATAATTGTTTAAAGTACAAATTCATGCAAAAATACAAAAAAAGAACGAAAATAATAAACGTTTAAGAAACCTTCCCCTGTAATTTAGATTAAATAACCTATAAATCAGAAAATATCTGTTGTGAGACAGGAATAACAATAAAAAATTGTATTAACCTGAATTGAATCTATTCTGATTAATACAATCAAATTCAAACAAACGTTTTTTTGTCAATAATTTACTCTTCCCAAATTCCCTCGTAGGTATAATATCCGCCGGGCAATACGGCATATAAACCTTTGGCTATACGCATATTCCGGTCGAGTTTGCCGAGTTCATTTATATCATTTTCATCCAATTCCACATTTATCGACCCGAAATTCTCGGTTATTCTTTGAGCATTCACCGATTTTGGGATAACAGCTGTTCCACGTTGCATCCCCCAGGCAAGTATGACCTGTGCTTCGGAACAATTATGCTTGCGGGCAATTTCAATCACTTTAGCATCCACGGTAATGCCGCCATTATTTTTTATCAGGTGCCGACTGCCCAGTGGAGAATATGCAGTCACTAAGAGACCATTCTGCTGACAAAATTCAACCAATGCATCCTGCTGAAGATAAGGATGTAACTCTACCTGATTCACTTCAGGCTTAATTTCAGACTTTTCGATCAGATTTTTCAATTTAGGAATGTTGAAATTTGACACTCCGATATGCCGGATCAAACCTGCGTTTTTCAGTTCTTCCATTTTTTTCCATGTCGTTTCCAGCGGAATTTCGTCGAGCGAAGCCAGATCGTCAACTCTTTTGACTTGCTCATGACCCGGTTTAAAAGCCAAGGGCCAGTGCATCAAATACAAATCGAGATAGTCGAGTTGCAAATTATTCAAAGTCGTACGAATTGCCGGTTCGACACGCTCGGAGGCATGATCGCTGTTCCACAATTTGGAAGTGATAAACATTTCCTCCCGCTGCACGAGTCCGGTCGAAAATGAGAACTGCAACGCATTACCAATTTCTTTTTCATTGCCGTAAATATATGCACAGTCGATGTGCCTGTAACCTGCTTTGATAGCTTCAATTACGGCAGTATACACTTCATTCGGTTTTGACAACCAGGTACCGAGACCGATCAAGGGCAACTTGTCTCCATTGCTAAAAAATAAGTATTTCATCTTTTATTTTTGATTAACCGTTATCAATAAAATTAATCTTTTGTATTTTTGACAAAAGTACAAAAATACGGATTTTATTGTTTCTAACAATTTAATGGGTTTAATAGTTGGCACGTCCACTTTTTATTATCGGCATTTTTCATCCCATAGTTATCGAAGTTAAATTTACTGAGGTATAGTTACAGGTGGATATTTCAGGTGGCTGGCGTACCGGATGTGATCGCAGCCATATCCTTATTAATCACCAATATCATTTTATCCATATTAATAACAGCGCGTGTGTTTTCATCATTTTAGAGTATTCTCGAAATCTTTGAAAAAACAGGTTGAGAAAGTCGGCTTTCCGGTTTATCCAAATCAAAAAAAATATTTTTTTAATATTTTGCACATCACAAGCAAATTATTTACTTTTGCTAAGAAATCAGTGCAACTGCAATGGTAAATTGACAAAATGTAAATTAAAAGATGGCAGCATTCAAACGCATTTTACTTAAACTCAGCGGCGAGTCGCTTATGGGCGAAAAACAATACGGCGTCGACGAAAAACGGTTGGGAGAATATGCCCAACAAATTGCTGAAATTTCTGCGATGGGCGTACAAATAGGGATTGTTATCGGCGGTGGAAATATTTTCCGCGGATTGAGTGGCGCTGCCAAAGGATTCGACCGTGTACAGGGCGACCAAATGGGCATGTTGGCAACCGTTATCAATAGCCTGGCGTTGAATTCCGCCTTGCAGACCGCAGGAGTAAAATCGCATGTTTTAACCGCCATCAGGATGGAACCCATTGGTGAATTTTACTCGAAACAAAAAGCCGTACAAATCCTCGAAAACGGTGAAGTGCTGATACTTTCGGCTGGAACGGGCAATCCGTTTTTTACCACTGATACAGGTTCGTCGCTTCGTGCCATCGAAATTGAAGCCGACATTATGCTCAAGGGTACACGTGTCGACGGAGTTTATACCGCCGATCCTGAAAAAGACCCTAAAGCTATTAAATTCGACGAAATTACTTATGACGAAATTTACAATCGTAACCTGAAAGTGATGGACTTAACCGCTACTACCCTGTGCAAAGAAAACAATATGCCTATATATGTTTTCGACATGGACACGCCCGGAAACCTGAAAAAAGTGGTGTCGGGCGAGAAAATAGGAACTTTGGTGAGAAATTGAGCCCTCTTCCTAAGCTCTCCAAGAGGGAAGAGAAAATCATAACCTGAAACGATTAACCAACAATTAAGTAAAATATTAAACAAACTCTTATCCCTTTTTGGGGTAGGAGGCTAAACTGAAAATAAATTATGCAAGACGTAAAACCCATTCTGACTGAGGCTGAAGATAGCATGGAGGCAACTCTTTTGTTCTTGGATGAATCTTTGGCACACATTCGGGCAGGTAAAGCCAATCCACGCATTTTGGATGGTGTAAAAGTAGAATATTACGGTTCGCACGTTCCGCTTTCGAATGTGGCAACCATTACTACCCCTGATGCCAAAACCATTACCATTCAACCCTGGGAAAAAGGTTTGATTGGTGTCATTGAAAAAGCCATTCTGAATTCGGATGTCGGTATCACACCCATGAATAACGGGGAAGTTATCCGCCTGGGAATTCCTCCATTGACCGAAGAACGTCGCAGACAATTGGCAAAACAATCGAAACACGAAGGTGAGGAAGCTAAAATTTCGGTTCGGAATGCACGCCGTGAAGCTATCGAACATTTGAAGAAAATGGAAAAAGAAGGACTTCCAGAGGATGTTGAAAAAGATGCCGAAGTAAGCGTTCAGAAAATACACGATAAATACATCAAGAAAATTGATGATATGCTTGCCGCCAAGGAAAAAGAAATTATGACTGTATAACTCCGGACATTTCGACTATTCCAACAAATGTGATATTCAGTCATTCCCAATGGCAGGAATGACTGAATTGTTTAAACACTACACCTGTTGTTTCTTTTTAAAATGATTTATCTTACTTCCGGATATTTTCCTTGCATTGAAACTTTTTGCCGGAAATGCCGATTATATCGTATCCCGTCAGATTTTTCAGCAATTCGGGGCGACCAGTTGGAACTCTTTTTCACAGCTTAATGTCGGATTAGTCATCCGATGACTTGCGAAATGCTGTAATACTGTAAACCGATTCAACTTAATTTACTTATTCAACAGATCAACCTCATCAACTCAATTAACTGATTGACCAAATAACAAACAATGATCGGACTTGTTGTCAAAAATACCGGCAGTTGGTATCAGGTGAAAACCGATAACGGCGATTTGATCGAATGCAAGATGAAAGGCAATCTGCGTTTAAAGGAAATACGCAGTACCAATCCGATAGCAGTGGGCGACCTCGTGAACATTGAATTGAATACGGATGGAATTGGCATGATTTCCGATATTTGCGAACGCAAAAATTATATCGTTCGCCGGTCGTCGAACTTATCAAAACAATCTCACATTCTGGCAGCTAATCTCGATTTGGTCGCTTTGATTGTTACAATCAATTATCCCGAAACATCGACTGTTTTCATCGACCGTTTTCTCGCCTCGGCCGAAGCTTACCGGGTACCGGCTTGTTTAATTTTCAACAAAACCGATTTATATTCCGAAGATGAAAATGAGTATCTTGAAGCATTAAAAACCCTGTACAACCGTTTGAATTATCCTGTTTTTAAAATTTCGGCCATCAACCTGACAAATGTGAATGAATTGACAAACTTTTTCAAAGACAAAACTACTCTGATTTCGGGTAATTCCGGTGTTGGAAAATCTACTTTGATCAACAGCATTGCACCACATTCGATGGCAAAAACGGGTGAAATTTCATCATATCATAACAAAGGAATGCATACCACCACCTTTTCGGAAATGTTTGAACTCAAAAATGGTGGGGCTGTCATCGACACCCCCGGAATAAAAGGTTTTGGAACCATCGATATGGAAAAAGAAGAAATAAGCCATTATTTTAAAGAAATTTTTGCCATTTCGAAACAATGCAGATTTTCAAATTGTACCCATGTTCACGAACCGGGTTGTGCAGTTTTGGAAGCAACCAATCATCATCAAATAAGCAAGTCGCGTTACCAGAGTTACATCAGTATGCTTTCCGATTGCGACAGTGGAAAATATCGTTAAAATGAATATTTTTACTTTCAAACTTTCAATTTGTTTATTTTTTTGCACGAAATAAAAAAATAATTAATACATTTGCAAGTCAAATACATCTAATAGAAACATAAGATATCAAAATCGAGTAAATAAGTAAATAATTATACCATGGGACACCATCAAATAGACCGTTTAGACAAAAAAATTTTACAGCTTATTTCACAGGATGCGCGTATTCCATTTTTGGAAGTAGCACGCGAATGTAATGTTTCGGGAGCTGCTATTCATCAACGTATTCAAAAACTTCGGAACACCGGAATTATCAAAGGTTCGGAATTTGTTATCGACACTTACAAAGTTGGATTCCAGACATGCGCTTATATCGGAATAACTTTAAGCGATGTCAAATCTTTCCCTCATGTAGTTGAAGAACTTAAAAAAATACCTGAAGTCGTTGAATGTCATTATGCTACGGGGAAATTTTCAATGTTCGTAAAAATTTATGCAAAAGATAACCGCCACCTGTTGCAGATTATCCTTGATAAAATGACCCCAATTTCGGGCATTGCCCACACCGAGACTTTCCAGATTTCGTTGGATGAAGTTTTTCGCCGCCAATTATCGGTTTTCGAAATCGATACGACTGTTGATTTTATTGATGAAGAAGAATAAAAATATTCTTATTTAAAAAAGAAGCCTCGGAATGAGGCTTTTTTTTAAGGTTTATCCGGGATTCATTTCCTCAGCAAATGTATTATAAAATCTTTAGGATAATAAAGCAACATGCGTGGACCCGAAAACCTCATCACTTCGCGCATTTTATTCCGCATTTCGGGTTGGTAACAATGTACCGGGCAGTTTTTACATGCCGGTTTGGCTTCACCGAATTTACATTTATCCAAACGCATGTAAGCATAGTTTTTTAAAGCATCACATTCGGCACAAAGTTGAGTTTTTTGTTTGTGCTTGTTTTTGCAATAAACCATAAGCATTCGTTCAACAGTCTGCTTTTCGTATTGAATTTTGTTTTTTATCATTGAAGCAAAAAAAGAAAATAATATTCTGTCCAATCGGGATTTATTAACAATAAACACAACAGGTAAAAATAAGTGTCTTGAAGTATAAATCCGTCCTGACTGCTTGAAAGAGTCGAAATATCATTGGTTCAAAAGCGAAACCGTGTGGCAGGCAACCACTCCAGCTGTTTCGGTACGTAAGCGACTTTCGCCTAACGAAACGGAAACAAAACCCAACGAAATGGCTTTTGCCACTTCTTCTATGCTGAAATCACCTTCCGGCCCAATCAAAATAAGTACATCTTTTGATGGAACGATTTCATTTTTCAACAATTTTTTATGGAAAAAGGAATATCGAGCATCTTCAGGGATTTCATTTTTGTTATTCTGCTTTCCGCCAGAAGAAAGCTGAGTAGAAGTATAGCAGTGGGCAATAAACCTTTGCTCCGCCCGATGATTTTTAATCAACTCATCAAAAGTACATTGAGGATTGAGTTTTGGAAAATACGCTTTCACCGATTGCTTAGCCGCCGAGATTATGATTTTTTCCAACCGTTCTTCTTTCACTGTTTTACGTTCGGAAAAACGGCAGATAACAGGCGTTATTTCGTCAATTCCTATTTCGGTGACTTTTTCGATAAACCACTCCAGCCGTTCAATATTTTTGGTCGGGGCAATGGCAATGTGAAGTTTATAATTTCGTTTGCCGAATTCGGGTTGTGAATCAATGATTTCAAATCCGCAACGTTTAGAGTGAGGCAATGTAATTCTTGCGCGGTGGTATCCTCCTGTCCCATCTACTACAACAATCTCATCTCCGGCTTGCAAACGCAATACCTTCACGGCATGCAGCGATTCTTCTTCCGGAAGAATATTATTGCCTGAAGCGAGATTTGGAACGTAGAATAAAGACATAATTAAGCCCCCTTTAATCCCCCAAAGGGGGAAATTTGGTTAGTAATTTTCATGTGTTTATAATTTATATATCTGCCCCCTAACCCCCTAAAGGGGGAATAATACAGGTACTTTGAGTTTTGTTATTTTATAATCATCTCCTTGTGTGTCCTAAATTTTTATTCGGTCATGGGTGTTTCATCTGTT
>JAJFVH010000012.1 GCA_021371875.1 Bacteroidales bacterium | reverse complement strand
TGAGCAAACAAATAGTAAAATTGCTAAGATTCAACGTATGGCGCAAGGATATCATAACTTCGATAACCTGAGAGCTGCTATACTCTTTTTCAATGGAAATTTATCCTTGTTTCACACGATTAACGATTAAACCAATTTAATCAATTTATGTGTTTTTATAACGAGAAAACAAAATAAAAAAAATGAGAATTGCCAGCCCATAATAGACATTATTTCGATTAATATTATATATCGCTGTTATTCAGCGTGATTCTTAAATTATGTAAACCGCAAGCAAGTTCCATGACTAAATCGTCGAAACCAAACTTGTGGCATCTAAAGCGATCTTTGACAATACGGCATCTTTTTACGCCACCAATAGCATGTTCTACCAGAACTCTAAATGAAGAAATTGAACGATTCACTTCTTTTTGGTCATCTGAGAGTTCTTTTCCTTTTGGTTTTTTAGTGGGCATCATTACCTTTACATTTATTGGATTATGTCCTAAAAAACCAGTATCTTGCCACAGTGTTATACCCGAAGGGAAGTGTATGGGTTGATTATCGCATATCTTTTTATCGTGCATACTGCCTTCACATGTCCTACTAAGCCATAATATCCGTCTTTCGGGCGTGGATAATACGTTATTTTTCACGTTATGAGTTTTTTTTACCGCTATAGCAAGCTTTTTGAAGGTCGCTTGCCTGTGGTCGCTGAATTGGACGTTCAACACCATCGATAAGTACATCTTCATACGATTTCAAAACATGCTGTATTCGATACTCATTACGTTCTGGAAGTTCACCTAAGTTCTTCAAAGTCTTACGCAAAAGACTTGCTAATAAATGAATCAACAGATTGGCTTGTGATTGTGTCATTCCAAAACTTGCAGCATGATGCTCCTGCAAAGGGTTGGTTTTTAAATAAATCAACAAAAACATTAACTTGTCCGATATCTTCGGTAAGACTGTATCTTTTCTTGCAAAGGTTCGCCGCTGCCGAGGTTTCCCATCTAATGTAAAATAGTCATTATATTCATCCCATTCTGCTTTAAAATATGGAAGCAAAAAGTTGAAATCTTCTAATTTCAGCCCTGTTATACTCACAAACTGAACTGGTCGCTTTTTAATCTTGTCGTATTGCATTATTCATATCAGTTAAAAATATGAATACTTAACGTAAAACATAAATGAATATTGTTGAAAAACAACCTTATAACAAATTAATTCAAATAATCTCTAATATATAGTACTCCGTGCGGCAGCAGGGTGAAATTACAGCTTGTAAATGCAATACGGAATAATAGTTATCAACAGTCAAGCTTAAAATATAATGATAATCAGATTATTATCCTGTTCATAAGTCCTGTTGAAAAGTTGTTTACAACAACAAGCTAAAATACTTGCAAAAGATATATCCAATACCTTATATTTGCAGCATGAGTTTCGGCTCAAAACATGAAATGATATGTTGAGACGTTCTTTGAAATACTGATACATCAAAAAAAGTCAATAGTTAAATGCCGAACCCAAACTCGGAGCTGTAATGTTGTTTTATGTAAAGAACGAACTGACTGTTAAGACAAGTTATCTCCGTTATTGTTTACGCAAGTGAGCAATGAGATGTATAGCAATGCTAATAGTTTTACGGTCTCTGGCAAAAACAGATTCCCCTGTGAGTTAGACTCTATAAATATAATTATGGTGCGTTTGAATAAAACGTAACCCTGTCTCTCTGGGGACAGGAAAGCCGGGTAGCAGGGATGGGAATTCTATAAAAAGTAATTCGTTACTTATATTCGTTCTCGGTCGTAAAAGTAAAAACAGCAATGTTTTGAACTTGTGACTAAATAGTCCCGGGCGAACAGTACAAAAAAATTAAAAGTCGCGGCAATTCAGTATTTATTATAAATGAGTTTATAATTGAACGAATTTTATTTTTTGGTAAAAACACCAACAGAGTAAAAAAAGTCAAGAGTAAAAAAAGCTGTATAGGTATAAACTTGATAGCAGTGTTAAGAATATGCCGGAAAGATGAAGCTAACGAAATCAGCCAGTCCGAATGCTAAAAACCATATACCGGAACGGCCGAAGAACAGAACCCCCCATAAAACGGGAAGGATGTTTTACCGGCGGGAAAGGGGAAAAGTTGCCGGGTTGCAAATGCGGATGGTTGCCATTCCCAGTTGCGAAGCCGTAAAAAGCGTCAGAGAGGAACTGATTTTCAGGGTAATTCTGCCCTAATGACCTATCTGCAAAGACACGGTCGTTATCAGGATTCGAAGCTGTGCAAATAGTGGTAAGCCTTTGAACGTCGAAATGAGATCGTACAGAATTTCGTCCGAAAATAATTTCATTGTTCAACAATGAAAGTATATATGCAGAATATCAATTTCTATTGACTGGTGATTTGAGCGCTTTGAAAAGGAGTGATTTAAAGTGAATCCGTAAAAGGATGAGGCAATGAAACACGTACTTTGCGACAACAGGATTTAAAATTAAATGAGAAATCATTTGAAATTGAACCTGACACAATCAGGATATTGTCAACAGGTAGTTTTGTAAAAAACTGCATACAATCAGCCCGATTTAGTAAAGTAAAAAACAATTCAAGGACAGAGATGGCTGCAATACGCTATCCAGTGCAGGAGCGAATAGAAAGGCTGGTAGAACAGTCCGGAAAATCAATCTGAAGCGGAACAATACAGCAGCAGTAAACAAGGTAAAGCCCAGTTTATTAAAACGTTTCCAAATCAAACTCATGGTGGTTTAATCAGTATACAAAGATATTCACAGTTTATTTTATGTTCAAGAGGGCGCTGTAAAAGGCGCCCTCTTACTGTTTAAAAAAAGACCTCCTCCCGCTTTCAGCTTGCTACTTTTAATGTTAACACCCATCGTCCTTCCACGCCGGACAAGAGGAATTTTTAGCTTCAATATAGAACAGTTACCTGCGCTCCCGTGCGATTTTATCGCGTGGGAAAAACAAGTAATTGATTTAATAATACCACACGAAAGGATTCGTGCGGCAGCATGGGGAGATTGATTAATACCCAATGAAATCTCTCGAAGCGATAAACACTTGTTTAGCTGTCCGAACATCATACTCACCAATTCATCATAAGTAAAGTAAGTAGAGCAGCTCTTATCCGATTTATACTTGTTGATCGAAGTTCGCAATAATGAATGTGGTATTAAATCTAAAATCTGTTTGAAAATCGGAAATTCTGATTTTTTACCTAACTTTGTACTCATAGAAAAGTTCTTTAAATGATATTTGAGTGTTGTAACTACAAATATACAATTTATTGGGCTTTTCTGTTTTTTTCATTTATTGTTCGGACAGTAATGCGGATAAATAGATTATCAAACGGGACTTGTCGATTATATTTCCAAAACAATATATTATATTTTTAAAATAAAACATAAGGTTGAACCTTTGTAGTGAATTATTAATTAAAAATTAAGATTATGAAAAAATCAATCTTGTATTCACTGCATGGGTTTATTTGGTTTTGCGACCTAAGTATTATTTTTCTGGTATCGCTTGCTGGTAATTTATGGGTACATGAAACCCCCATGACCGAGATTAAAAATCAGGACACACAAGGAGATGATTATAAAATAACAAAACTCAAAGTACCTGTATTATTCCCCCTTTAGGGGGTTAGGGGGCAGATATATAAATTATAAACAGATGAAAC